>DASRHM010000052.1:0-34384 GCA_035650575.1 Dehalococcoidia bacterium
CGCTGCTCAGCGCCTTCAGCGGCGAGACGTAGACGACGTCGATGCTCTCCGGCAGGCCGCCGGCGAGCCCTTCGCGGAAGAGCGCGTCGATGCTGGCGAGGAAGGCGGCGAGCGTCTTGCCGGAGCCCGTCGGGGCGGCGACGAGCACGTCGCGGCCGGCGCCGATGGCACGCCAGCCGGCGAGCTGCGCCTCGGTCGGCGCCTCGAAGCGGCGGTCGAACCATGCGCGGACGGCGGGGTGGAACTGGTCGGGCAGGGGCACGGAAGCTCCGGGAATCGTGCGCGGGGCGATCCAGTGTAGGGAGCCGGCCGCGGACGCGGCAACGCGCGCGGGGCGGGCGTGGCGCGCAGTCCTGACAGCGGATGTGGGGAGTGTGTCGCGGCAGCCCGAGAAGGCCGCGGGGCAGCCGTCGCGGCGTGCCCGCTCGGCACGCCGCGTTGCAGCGCGGGGCGCGCGAGGCCGATGCTCCTAGAGACGAACAGGGGGTGACCCGATGCCGACGACCACCGCGGGCCCCGGGCTGGGCGAGCGCGCGCCGGACTGCGAGCTGCGCCGGGCGTGGGCGCTCCCCGAGCGGCTCTCGGCGCTCTGGCAGAAGCAGCCGCTGATCCTGGCGTTCCTGCCGGAGAGCGACGAGGAGTACTTCAACGACAACGCGGCGCAGCTGCGCGACGCGCACGACACGGTCACGGCGTGCGGCGGCGCCATCGTTGCCATCACCGACCAGCAGACGGAGGACGCCGAGCGCTACGCCACGCAGTGGCACATCGAGTTCGGGCTGTACGGCGACCGCGCGGGGACCGCGGCCGCGGCGTTCGGCGTGGCGCCGGGGATGCCGGCGTCGTTCGTCATCGACACGGCGGGCGTGGTGCGGTACGCGAAGCGCGGGACGAGCGAGACCGACTATCCGCCGGCGTCCGTGCTCATCGAGGCGCTGGCGCACATCACGGGGAAGCAGCCGCCGGCGCCGCCGGTCGAGGCGGCGGCGATCGCCCCGGAGCGCGCGGCGGAGGCGCTGCGCGTCGAGGGCGGCGGGGTAACGGGCGGGCTGTACGTCTGCCCGAAATGCCGCGGCATGGGCTACGACGTGCAGGAGATCTCGACGGCGGGCGGCATCTGGTCGCGGCTGTTCAACTTCCAGCATCGCAAGTTCACGGCGGTGACGTGCCGGCGCTGCACGTACACGGAGCTGTACAAGACGAGCAGCAGCGGGCTCGCGGACGTGCTGGACGTGCTGGCCGGGCGGTAGGCGCGCGTTGACACGGCACCGCGCTCCCGTTTGTCGCCGGCTACCGGCCGGCGGTGCGCCTGACTGCCCTCGTTGCGGGACGAAAGCCCCGTTGCTAGCCTCGCGCCGGAGGGAAGGCGCGTGGACTGGCGGGAGCGGTACGCGGAGAAGCTGACATCGCCCGAGGAGGCGGTGCAGGTCGTGCGCGACGGCGACCGCGTGGTCATCGGCATGCACTACCAGACGCCGCTCGCGCTGTGCCGTGCGCTGGCGGCGCGCAACGGTGCGCTGCGCATCGAGATCGAGAACTCGATCTCGACGTTCACGTCGTGGTGGCCGGAGGGCCTCGAGAACACGTTCACGGTGCGCAACTTCTTCCTGCAGGCGCAGGACCGGCCGCCGATGCGCGCGGGGCTGCTCGACTACGTCATCGCGCCGCCGACGAAGGAGGGCGCGAGCTACTGGCTCGACCGGACGCCGGACGTGTTCCTGGTGAGCGTCTCGCCGCCGGACGACGACGGCTGGTGCAGCTTTGGCATGAGCGTGTGGGGGGCGCCGGAGGTCGCGCGCGAGGCGCGGCATGTCATCGGCGAAGTGAACGAGCGCTTCATCCGCACGGGCGGCGACAACCGCGTGCACGTCTCGCGCTTCGAGAAGCTGGTCGAGGCGCCGCCGGCATGGAAGTACCTGCGCCGGCCGCCGCGCAACGACGAGGAGGACGAGATCACGGCCGTGATCTGCTCGCTCGTCGGCAGCGAGATCGTGCAGGACGGCGACACGGTGCAGATGGGCACCGGGACGGTTTCGGCGGCGCTGGCGCCGTTCCTGTCGCACCGGCGCGACCTGGGGGTGCACACCGAGCTGATCTTCGGGGGCATCCCGGCGCTGGTCGAGCAGGGCGTGGTGACGGGCGCGCGGAAGACGGCGCACCCGGGGAAGGTCGTCGGGGCGTCGTTCGGGCCGCTGAGCGCCGAGGAGTTCGCGCAGGTCGATGGCGACGCGCGCTACGAGCTGTACTGCATGAGCCACACGAACGACATCGGCGTGATCGCCTCGCACGACAACATGGTGGCGGTGAACAACGCGCTGGTCGTCGACCTGACCGGGCAGATCAACGGCGAGACGATCGGGCCGATGGTCTACAGCGGGACGGGCGGCGCGTTCGCGTTCCCCGTCGGCGCGCTGCACGCGAAGAACGGGCGCGCGGTGACGGTGCTGCCGTCGACGTCGGTGGTCGGCGGCGAGCGGCGCTCGCGCATCGTCCCCATGCTGCCCGAGGGCAGCGTCGTGACGCTCCCGCGCGTGTACGCGGACATCTTCGTCACCGAATACGGCATCGCGCGGCTGCGGGGGCAGACGCTGCGACGCCGGATCGAGGAGATGATCGCGATCGCGCATCCCGACTTCCGCGCGGAACTGCGCGAAGAGGCGAAGCGGCTCCTGGTGTGAGGTGTGGGGTGGCGTGGCGCCGGTGATCGCGCCCGCGCTGCGGCCTGCGTTCGAAGTCAGACGTTGGATCTGTAAGGGCGCAGCGCCGGCTGCGGCGACGACGGGGCGGGGGACCGCCGCGCGGGCGCGCCGCTCGGGTGTGCATGTCGAAGAAATGAGAAGAGTCGGGGGGCACCCCCAAGCCCCGGGCGGGGCTGCGCCCCTGCGCCCCCGCGCTGCTGCGTGTCTGGTCGCCGGGCGCTGGTCTCGTGCGTGGTGGCGCGGCGGCACGCGCATCGCCTGAGGGCGGCGAGGGCGGCCGGGGCGGGCCGGGCTAATCCTCTCCGCGCTGCTTGCGGAGGAAGTTTTCGAGGTCGGCGATGATGGCGCCGGTCGAGGGGAAGTCCGACGGCGGCGGCTCCGGCTCGCCGCGCTCGTCGTAGCGCTGTTCGAGCTGGCGGATCTGCTCCTGCACCTCGGTGTTGTCGCGCACGGCGAGCGTCACCTGCTGCTCGAACTCCTCGGCGACGGTGCGCATCTCCGCGAGGTTGAGGTTGAGCGCGAGCGCGTCATCGAGCGCTTCGAGCAGGCCGAGCGCGGTCTTGGGGTTGGGCGTGGAGCCCAGATAGAAGGGCGTCGCGGCCCAGAGGCTCGCGGACGGGAGCTGCGCCCTGACGCAGGCGTCGTGGAGGACGCCGACGATGCCCGTCGGGCCCTGGTAGCTGGAGCGCGTGATGTTGCGCGCGGCGAACTTCGCCTGCACCGCCTCGTCGTTCGAGAAGCCGGTGAGGGGCACGGGGCGCGTGTGGACGGCATCGGTGACGAGTGAGCCGAGCGTGACGAGGCGGCGGGCGCCGAGCGTCTGGGCGAGGCCGATGACCTCCTCGCAGAAGCTGCGCCAGCGCAGGTTGGGCTCGACGCCGACCATCAGCACCGCATCGGCGACGGGGTCCTGGTTCTTGCGCCAGGCGAACTCGACCTTCGGCCAGACGACCTCACGGTAGGTGCCATCGACGATGCGGACGGTGGGGCGCGTGTCGGTGAAGGAGAAGTATTCCTCCGGGTCGAGGCGCGCGAAGGCCTTGGCGTGCCAGGTGTCGATGAGGTAGCGGACGGCGGTGGTCGCGGCCTGGCCGGCGTCGTTCCAGCCCTGGAAGGAGACGATCATGTTCGGGGCGTCGAGGTCCGGGAGACGGTCGATCTCCATCGATCCAGCCTAGAACGCTTGCCCGGGGATGTCCACCGCGCCGGTGCTGAGGAGTGGGGGAACAGGCCGCAGGTCGCAGGTCGATGCGAGCGAGTTGCTACGGATGTCGGGGGTCCGGGGTCGCCGGTGACGAGCGCGGGCATCGCGCAGGATGCGCGTTTGCGCGCGCGCCGGCGTCAGGTGCGCCGGCGCGCGAACTTCAAACCCGACCACACCGCATCGACCGCGGCGACCTTGTAGTCCACGAGCCCGACGCCGAGGCCGGCGTCACGCACGTCGTCCTCGCGCAGCGTGCCGGGCGCGGTCTGCCCCTTTCGCCAGCAGATCCACAGGCCGCCTTCGCCCAGCGCCGACGCGATGGCGCCGGCGCGCCGCCGCAGGTCGGCCGCGTCCTTCGGGAACCAGAGCGTCAGGTCGCGGTTGCGCGCGGTCCGGCTGAAGCGCGCGCCCGGCGGCAGGTCCGGCAGCAGGCGCTCGAAGCCCGCCGGCGCATCGACTAGCCGCACGACGTGGCCCGGCTTGACCCCGAGCTTCTTCGCCAGCGGCGTCCCGGAGTAGCCCCCCGCGCGCGTTTCCCGTGCCATGCGCGCATCGTAGCGGCTCTCGCTGCGGCCGCTCGAGGCAGATCTATCTGCGCCTCTGCGACATCTGCCGCCCCGCGTTCCGCCCCCCGTCGCCCGTCGCGCGACCAAACCCCTCCCCAGGGGGTTGACACTGGCCAGGTTGAGCCGCTAGAGTGGCCGTGCGCGACACCCCCACCCGGGGGGTATGGAGGAGCGATGACCGGGGAGACCAAGGCCGACGTCCTCAAGCGCCTCAACTTCATCGAGGGGCACCTCGCCGGCATCCGGCGGATGGTCGAGGCGGACAAGTACTGCGTCGACGTGCTGAAGCAGACCTACGCCGTCCGCCGCGCCATCGAGAAGATGGAGGCGATCATGCTCGATGGCCATCTGCACACCTGCGTGGTCGAGGGCATTCGCGAGGGACGCGACGACGCCGTCCTCTCCGAGCTCTCCGAGCTGTACGAGATGGCCGGCCGCTAACGGCCGGAGCGAAGCACCGCAGAATGCGCGCCACCCGCGCGAAGGAGGACCCGATGAGCGACACCCTGCTGTTCGACGTGAAGGGCATGACGTGCGACCACTGCGTCCACGCCGTCACCGAGGCCGCGAAGAGCGTCCCGGGCGTGAAGGACGCGCAGGTCAACCTCGAAGCCGGCTCCGCGAAGGTCGAAGGCGAGGACGTCGACGTGAAGAAGGTGATCGAAGCGATCGCCGAGGAGGGCTACGAGGCCTCGCTGCACGCGTAACCTCGCCCACGGCTAGTCCCCCGGGCGGGCAGCCGGCGGCCGGTTGCAACCGCTCGCGCGCGGCCCGCAGCACCGCGGCGCGCCGTCTCCGGCCTCCGACCCCGTCCCCGACAGGCAACCACCATGGCGACGAAGCAAGCGACAAAGGTCCTCGACATCACCGGCATGACGTGCGCCTCGTGCGTGCGGCGGGTCGAGCGCGCGCTCGGCAAGGTCGAGGGCGTCGAGTCGGCGAACGTGAACTTCGCCGCCGAGAACGCGATCGTCGTCGCCCGTCCCGACGTGCCGGTCGCGACGCTCGTGGCCGCCGTCGAGAAGGCCGGCTACGGCGCGAAGGAAGCCTCGCCGGAGCGCGACCGCCGCGACGAGCGCGCCGCGGCGGCGAGGCGCACGCTCCGGCTCGTGCTCTTCGGCGCCGCGCTCGCCGTCCCGACGGTTGTGCTCGCGATGGCGATGGACATCGCCGGGCTCTACGTCTTCGACAGCCCGCGCGCGCACGCCTGGCTGCTGCTCGCGCTCGCGACGCCCGTGCAGTTCGGCCTCGGCTGGCGCTACTACCGCGGGTCGTGGGGGTCGCTGCGCCACCTCAACCCGAACATGGACGTGCTGATCGCGCTCGGCACGAGCGTCGCCTGGGCGTACAGCGCATGGGTCGTCGTCTTCGACAAGCCGTACACCATGTTCTTCGATGTCTCCGCCGCCGTGCTCGTCTTCATCACGCTCGGCAAGTACTTCGAGGAGCGCTCGAAGGGCGCGGCGTCCTCCGCCATCCAGGCGCTGCTCGGCCTCGCCGCGAAGTCCGCGCGCGTCATCCGCGACGGCGCCGAGGTCGAGGTCCCGCTCGCGCAGGTGCGCGTCGGCGACGTGTTCGTCGTGCGCCCCGGCGAGAAGGTGGCGGTCGATGGCGTGCTGCGCGAGGGCCAGAGCGCGGTCGACGAAGCGATGATCACGGGCGAGTCGGTCCCCGTCGAGAAGCGCCCGGGCGACCGCGTCATCGGCGGCACGATCAACCAGAACGGCGTCATGCGCGTCGAGGCGACCGCGGTCGGCGAGGCGACGACGCTGGCGCGCATGGCGAAGATGGTCGAGGAGGCGCAGGGCTCGAAGGCGCCGATCCAGCGCCTCGTCGACCAGGTCGCCGCCGTCTTCGTGCCGGTGGTCATCGGCATCGCGCTCGTCACGCTGCTCTCGTGGGGGCTGTTCACCTCGCCGCCGCACCCGTGGAGCGACAGCCAGTGGATCTTCGCGATGCGCGCCGCCGTCGCCGTGCTCGTCATCGCCTGCCCCTGCGCGCTCGGGCTGGCGACGCCGACGGCAATCATGGTCGGCACGGGCATCGGCGCCGAGCGCGGCATCCTGATCAAGAACGCCGAGGTGCTGGAGCGCACGCGCGCGCTCGATGTCATCGTGCTCGACAAGACCGGCACGCTCACCGAGGGCCGGCCGCAGGTGACCGACATCGTGCCCGCCGGCGTCATGCCGGAGCAGGCGCTGCTCACGCTCGTCGCCGCCGCGGAGCAGGGCAGCGACCACCCGCTGAGCCGCGCGATCGTCGATGCGGCCGTGGAGTCCGGCTACGCGCTGCCGGCGGCCGAGGCGTTCGAGTCGCTCACGGCGCGCGGTGTCGCCGCCACGGTCGAGGGCAAGCGCGTGCTCGCCGGGAACGCGCGCCTGCTCGAGGAGCAGGGCATCGCGCTCACGGACGAGGTCCGCGCCGAGGCGGAGCGGCTCGAGGAAGCCGGCCGCACCGTGATCTTCGCCGCGGTCGACGGCTCCGTCGCCGGCGTCGTCGGCATCGCGGACGAAGTGAAGAAGTCCGCGCGGCGCGCCGTCGACGCGCTGTATGCGCTGGGCCTGCGCGTGATCATGATGACCGGCGACAACCCGCGCGCGGCGGCGCGCGTCGCCGAGGCCGCGGGCATCCGCGAGTACCGCGCCGGCGCCCGGCCGGAGGACAAGCTCGAGGTCGTGCGCGCGCTGCAGGCGCAGGGCCTGGCCATCGCGATGGCCGGCGACGGCATCAACGACGCGCCGGCGCTCGCGCAGGCCGACGTCGGCATCGCGATGAGCACCGGTACCGACGTCGCGATCGAGGCGGGCGACATCACGCTGCTGCACGGCGACATCTCGAAGGTCGCCGAGGCGATCGCGCTGAGCCGCCAGACGCTGACGACGATCAAGCAGAACCTGGTCTGGGCGTTCGGCTACAACGTCGTCGCCATCCCGGTCGCCGCGCTCGGGCTGCTGAACCCGATCATCGCCGGCGGCGCCATGGCGCTCTCGTCGGTCTCGGTGATGACCAACAGCCTGCGCCTGCGCGCGAAGGCGAAGCGCATCGCCGAGCGCAGCGGCAACGCGTTCGAGACGCGCGGCGGCGGCGCGGGTTTCCTCGCAGCGAACGCGGGGCCAGCGGGCGCGATGGCGATCGCCGTGCTCGTGCTCGTCGTGCCGCTGCTGATCTTCACCGGCATCGACCGCGGCTGGTTCTCGACCGAGGCCGCGCTCGGCCCGCGCGAGGTGCGCGTCGAGCTGTCGAACTTCAGGATCGGCACATCGCGCGCGTCGATCGACGCCGGGCGGACGACGTTCGTCGTGCAGCACGAGAAGGAGAAGCGGCACGGCGGCGGCGGGCCGGGCGAGTACCACGACCTCGCCGTCTTCCGCATCGGCGACGACGGCGCGCGCACGCTCGTCGCGCGGAGCGACATGCTGCGCAACGGCGAGTCGCAGCGCCTCGACGTCGACCTGGCGCCCGGCTCGTACGAGCTGCTCTGCACCGTCGTCGAGGAGGTGCGCGGCCACCAGGTCGTGCACGAGGCGGAGGGCATGCGCCGGGCGTTCGAGGTCAGCGGCGCGGAGTCGACGGCGGCGCAGTGACCACGACCGGCGCCCGAAGCAGTAGTTCGAGCCCTCGATGGTCGTGCCGCCCGAGCGCGGGTACCACGCCGGCGGCAATATCCCTACACTGCCCGCGCTCCTTATAATCGCCCGCACATGGGCCACGACTACGACCTGATCGTCGTCGGCGCCGGCGCCGGAGGGGCGGTGGTCGCCGCGCGCGCGAGCGAGGACCCCGCGCGTCGCGTGCTGCTCATCGAGGCCGGGCCCGACTACCCCAACCTCGAGGCGCTGCCCGAGGACCTGCGCAATGTCAACCACGCGTCGTTCACGGCGCACGACTGGCGGTTGACGTACCAGCCGTCGCAGACGAGCCGCGCCGGGGTGCCGTTCCCGCGCGGGCGCGTCACCGGCGGCTCCTCCGCGGTCAACACCGCCATCGCCCTGCGTGGCATGCCGGCGGACTACGACGAATGGGCCGCGCTCGGCAACCCCGAGTGGGCGTGGGAGAAATGCCTGCCCGCCTTCCGCAAGCTCGAGACCGACCTCGACTTCGATGGCCCGCTGCACGGGAAGGACGGCCCGATCCCCATCCGCCGCCACCCGCGCGAGGAGCTGGTGCCGTACCAGGCGGCGTACCTCGATGCCTGCGCGGAGCTGGGCTACCCCGCCTGCGCCGACCACAACGACCCGGCGCAGACCGGCGCCGGGCCGCATCCGATGAACAAGCGCGGGCAGCTCCGCATCAGCACCGCGATCGCGTACCTGGGGCCCGCGCGCGGGCGCGCGAACCTGGCGATCCTGCCCGAGACCGACGTCGTGCGCGTGACGTTCGCCGATGGCGCGGCGACGGGCGTCGAGGTGAGCACGAAGGGCGCGCGGCGCACGATCACCGGCGCGCAGGTCGTGCTCGCCGCGGGCGCGATCCACACGCCCGCGATCCTCGTGCGCTCCGGCATCGGCCCGCAGGAAGTGCTCGACCGCCTCGGCGTCGCCGTCACGCACGTCCTCGAGGGCGTCGGCGACCACCTGCAGGACCACCCGGCGATCGGCCCGACGTTGGTCCCGAAGGAGGGCGTCGCGGACTTCGACCAGCCGGTGATCCAGACCACGCTGCGCTACACGGCGACGGGCAGCAGCGACGTCAACGACATGCAGCTCGAGCCGCTGTCGTTCATGCACATCCCCGGCGGCCGCCTGCTGATGGGCCTCGCCGCATGCGTGTTCAAGTCGTACTCGTTCGGCCGCCTGCGCTTCGAGTCAGCCGATGTCGACGCCAACCCGCGCATCGAGATGGACTACCTGTCCGACCGGCGCGACTACGACAAGCTGCACGACGGCCTGATGCGCGCGATGGACCTGGTCGAGACGAGGGCCGTGCGCAGCGTCGCCGAAGGCGTGCGCCGTCCGACGGCGGAGGAGCTGAAGCAGCCGGACGCGCTCGAAGCGTGGATCCGGCGCCACGCGAGCACCGGCGCGCACCCTTCGTGCACCGCGCGCATGGGGCCGGAGGACGACCCGACGGCGGTCGTCGACCAGTACGGGTGGGTGCACGGCGTCCGCGGCCTGCGCATCGCCGACGCATCGATCATGCCGCGCGTCCCGAGCGCCAACACGAACATCCCGACGATCATGATCGGCGAGCGCATCGCCGAGTGGATCCGCGAAGGCCGCTAGCGCGCCCATCGCACAGCAGACGGCTAACCGCAAACAGCGAAGGCCGCGCGCCGGGCTAACGCTCCGCACCTCGTCCATCATCCACCTTCCACCCTCGCCCCAGCCCCCGCGCCCGCAACCCCCGAGCGGCACGCGCCCGACCTCCGACCTCGGACCTCGAACAAGCCCTCCTTGGAGCCTTTACATTCGCCGCCCGTTCCGTCTACGATGGATGAGAACCCGGCCCCATCGGCGGGTTCCGCAGGATTCTCCCCTCTCCTGTGCCCGCCACTCTGGCCGATAGTTACGACAGGCGAGTGCCGCATCGACGCGCGCGCCGCCCCCAGCACGAGGTGCAATGGCTCACAAAGGACGCCGAGGGAAGCGCCGCGGTCCCGCGAAGGACGCCACGCGGCCGGCCGCGCCGGCCGCCGGGGACCGCTACGAGAAGTTCCTCCCCGAATGGATGCGCGGGAACAACGCCGCCGCGGCCCCGCCCCGCCCCGCGCGCCCGCGCCGCTACCGGGCGCCGCGCCCGGCCGGCGGGTACACGCCCGGCAAGTTCGCCATGGGCGACCCGCTCGGCCTTCCCTGACCAGCCCTCCGGCCTGAGCGCGACCGCGCGCCGGCACGGCGCTCGCCTCTGCGCGTGATGCGCGAAGCGGGGATCCCCGGCTGCGCGTGCGGTCAATTCGATGACTTGAGGAGGGTTGGGGGACACCCCCAACACCCGCGGCGTGGGCTCCGGCCGCGGGGCCGTCCGGTGCGCGCCGCTGTGGGGCAAGCGCATCGCGGTGGGCGCGGTGGACGGTAACCGCGATGGAACGCCGCATCCCGGCCCGGGTACGGGCGGAGGGTCTGCGCAAGCGCGCTGCAACGCTACACTGGCGCTCGTGACCACCGAGATCCAGATGGCGAAGTCGTACGACCCGCGGGCGACGGAGGACCGGGTGTACCGGTTCTGGGAGTCGCGCGGGTACTTCAAGCCACGCATGGACGCGCCCGGCGAGCGGTTCTGCATCGTCATGCCGCCGCCAAACGTCACCGGCGAGCTCCACATCGGCCATGCGCTGACGGACACGGCGGAGGACATCCTGATCCGCTGGCACCGCATGCTCGGCGACCCCACGCTCTGGGTGCCGGGGATCGACCACGCGGGCATCGCGACGCAGAACGTGGTCGAGAAAGAGCTCGCGAAGGAAGGGCTGACGCGGCACGACCTGGGGCGCGAGGCCTTCGAGCAGCGCGTTTGGACGTGGGTCGGGCGCTACCGCGGCATCATCAGCAACCAGCACCGGCGGCTCGGCGCTTCCGCCGACTGGTCGCGCGAGGTGTTCACCCTCGACGACGGGCCGCAGCGCGCCGTGCGCACGACCTTCAAGAAGATGTTCGACGAGGGGCTGATCTACCGCGGCGAGCGGCTGATCAACTGGTGCCCGCGCTGCCAGACCGCACTCAGCGACCTGGAGGTCGAGCACGAGGAGCAGAACTCCAGCCTCTGGCACATCCGCTACCCGCTCGTCACCGGGCACGATGCCGAGGGGCGCCCGACCGTCGGCGATGAGGCGATGGTGGTGGCGACGACGCGGCCCGAGACGTTCGTCGGCGACGTGGCGGTCGCCGTGCACCCCGACGACCCGCGCTACCGCGACCGCATCGGCCAGACGGTGCTGCTGCCGGTGATCCAGCGCGAAGTGCCGATTGTCGGCGATGACGCCGTCGAGATGGAGTTCGGGACCGGGACGCTGAAGGTGACGCCGGGGCACGACCCCGTGGACTTCGAGATCGGGCAGCGGCACGGGCTCCCGCGCATCAACGCGATGAACCTCGACGCGACGATGAACGAGCAGGCGGGGCCGTACGCGGGGATGGACCGCTACGAGGCGCGCAACGTCATCGTCCGCGACCTCGAGGAGCTGGGCTATCTCGCGAAGGTGGAGCCGCACGTCCTGAGCGTGGGGCTCTGCTCGCGCTGCCACACCGTCGTCGAGCCCCTGATGTCGTGGCAGTGGTTCGTGCGCATGGAGACCCTCGCGCGGCCGGCGATCGAGGCCGTGCGCGCCGGCAAGGTGCGCTTCATCCCGGAGCGCTTCGAGCGCATCTACCTGAACTGGATGGAGAACATCCGCGACTGGTGCATCTCGCGGCAGTTGTGGTGGGGGCACCGGATCCCGGTCTGGTACAGCGCCGACGAGGACGGCGACCGGATCGTCGTGACGTACCGCGACCCGCGCCTGCCATCGGACGCGAAGCCCACAGTGGCGACGTACAACGAGCTGCGCGCGCAGGGGATCACGCACGAGCAGATCATCGCGCATGGCACGTGGTCCGCGGTCGCGGCGACGCCGATCGTCGCCATCGAGACGCCGGAACGCTCGCCAACGGGCGGCGGCCACCTGCTGCAGGATACGGACGTGCTCGATACCTGGTTCTCGTCGGGCCTGTGGCCGTTCTCGACGCTCGGCTGGCCGGATGACACGCCGGAGCTGCGCGCGTGGTACCCGACGTCGGTGATGGAGACGGGGTACGACATCATCTTCCTCTGGGTGGCGCGGATGATCATGCTCGGGCTGTACCACCTGGGCGAGGTCCCGTTCCGCGACGTGTACCTGCACGGCACGGTGCGCAACGAGCACGGCCAGCGCATGAGCAAGTCGCTCGGGACCGGCGTCGACCCGTTGCAGGTGGTCGAGCAGTACGGGGCAGACGCGCTGCGTTTCACGCTGATCACGGCGAGCGGGCCGGGGAACGACCTGCGCCTCTCGAACGAGAAGGTTGAGGCGAGCCGCAACTTCGCGAACAAGCTCTGGAACGCGGCGCGCTTCTTCCTGACGCTCGCGGGCGAGGCGCCGGTGCGGATGCCCGAAGCGCTGCCGGCCACCGGCGCGCCGCTCGAGGACCGCTGGATCGTCTCGCGCGTCGAGAGCTTGGCGCGGAGCTACGACGAGCAGATGCGCAAATTCGAGATGGGTGAGGCCGCGCGGCAGGTGTACGACTTCCTCTGGGGCGAGCTCGCCGACTGGTACATCGAGATCGCGAAGGTGCGGGCGCGCGCGGGTGGCGACGCGCCGTCGCCGCTGCCGGTGCTCGCGTACGCGCTCGACCGGGCGCTGCGCATGCTGCACCCGGCGATGCCGTTCGTCACGGAGGAGATCTGGCAGGCGCTGGCGCGGCGCGTCGAGGGGCTCGACGAGGAGGCGCTGATCGTGGCGGCGTTCCCGCGCGGGGAGAGCGGCTATGCCGACGCGGAGGCCGAGCGCGAGATGGCGCTGCTGATCGACGTCGTGCGCGCGATCCGGAACATCCGCGCGGAGAAGCGGGTCGAGCCCGCGCGCTTCATCGATGCCACGGTGGTCAGCGAGCGGCCGCGGCCGGCGTTCGAGGCGGGCGCGGCGTACATCGCGCAGCTCGCGCGCGTGCGGCTGCAGGTCGTGTCGTCGCCCGATGATGCGCCGAAGGAGCAGGTCGCGAAGGCGGTGCTGGGCGACGGCGTGACCGCGGTCGTGCCGCTGGCGGGGCTGTTCGACATCGCCGCCGAGCGGGCGCGGATCGAGAAGCAGGTCGCGGACGCCGCGGCGGACGTCGGCCGGATCGAGGCGAAGCTGGGGAACGCGCAGTTCCGCGCGAAGGCGCCGGCGCAGGTCGTCGCGACGGAAGAGGAGCGGCTCGCCGCCGCGCGTCAGCGGCTCGATGCGCTGCGCGGGTCGCTCGCGGAGCTGGCCTAGGCGCTACCGCGGGACCAGCTCGATGATCGTCGCGGGGCCGCCAGGGATGTAGCACTTGATGTGCTGCGTCTCGGCGCTGTCGGGGACGGTGTAGCCGGGCGTGCGCGTCTTGCCCTTCGGGATCAGCACTTCCTCGAGCTTCGTCCCCTGCTCGCCCTCGACCTCGGAGTCCTTCGACGCCTGATTCTTCACGACGAGCTTGAGCCTCTCGCCGCGCGTGACGCTCACCGACGCCGGCGTGCAGCCGTCATCGGTCTGCGTGATGTCCACCTCGCGGCCGCCTTCGCCGCTGCTGCCGCAGGCGGCGAGGAGGAGTGCGGCCGCGGCGAGGACGGCGGGCGCGGTGATCGGTGTGCGCATGGTGTGGCCTTCCAGGTTCACGGCTCGACGTCCGTCGAGGCGAGCGGCGGCGGGGCGCCGTTGCCGACGCGCGTGATGCGGGTCGCGGGCTTCGGCAGGGGCAGCGCCAGGTAGGCGACGACGACGGCGGCGAGGTAGCCCCAGTAGACGACGATCTGCGCCATCGCCGGCGCGGAGTCGTAGCCGAGCACCGTGTGCAGGAACTTGCCGAACGTCGACGTCATGGAGATCGTCGCCTCGGTGTCCCACGGGCGCGCGCCGAGGTCGGAAATCAGCGCCGCCTCGTGCAGGGCGCCGAGCGCGTTCGAGAGCAGGCCGGCGGCGAGCACCATGATCGCGATGCCCGACACCATGAAGAACTGCCTGAGCGGCAGCCGGGCGGCGCCGTAGTAGAGCGCGACCCCGGCGCCCGCGGCGATCGCGAAGCCGAGGACGCCGCCGGCGACGAACTGCGTGCCGGACGCCGTCGTCGAGCCGGCGAAGAGGAACAGCGTCGTCTCGATGCCCTCGCGGCCGACGGAGGAGAACGCGAGGAGCGCGAGCGCGGCCACGGAGCCGCTGCCGACCGCCTGGTCGACGTGCTCGCGCAGCTCGCGTGAGATGCCCGACGACTGGCGCTTCATCCAGAACACCATCCAGGTGAGGACGGCGACGGCGAAGAGCATCGTGACGCCTTCGAACGTCTCGAGCGCGCGGCCGCTCAGTTCGCGGGACGCGAGCTCGAGCCCGATGCCGACGGCGAGCGAGAGTGCGGCGGCGGCGACGACGCCGGCCCAGATGGCGCGAAAGTGGCGCTTCTGGCCGATGGTGCGGAGGTAGCCGAGGAGGATCGTGACGACGAGGGCGATCTCGATGCCCTCGCGGAGCGTGACGAGGAGGGAGAAGAGCACGGCTTCCTCGTTATTCTGGCGCTCGCTAAGATTAGGCTTAGCCTAGGCTAAGAGTACCATTTAGTCAAGGCGAAAGCGCCGGGAATCGCGCAGGTTCGTGACGGGCGGAGGTTCGGTCGGCGCCGGGATGGCGCACGCGCTGGCGCGGGTCGGGGCGGCGGCGCGCAAGCACCCGGCGGACCGTTCGCTGCACCCAGGATGAGGGCGCTTTCAGATTGACGGCGAAGGATTTCGTCGCTGCGCACGTGACCGGGGGTCGCGCAAGCGCGCCAGAAACGCACGGGTATAATCGACTCCCATGCCGCACAAGCCGTCTTCGATCATCGAGGACTATCTGATGGAGATCTACGACATGACGCGCAGCGGGCGCGTCGTGATCGCGGCGCGGCTCGTCGAGAAGATGGGGGTGGCGGCGGCGACGGTGTGGAATACCGTGCACCGGATGGAGCGCGACGGGCTGGTGGCGATCGGCCCGGCGAAGGAGATCACGCTGGCGCCGGCGGGGCAGGCGGCGGCGGAGTCGATCAAGCGCCGGCACCTGCTGACGGAGCGGCTGCTCGTGGACATCCTGGGGCTCGACTGGGCGGACGCGCACGAGGAGGCGCACCTCATCGAGCATACGATCACGCCGCGCGTCGAAGAGCGGATCATGGCGGTGCTGGGCAACCCGACGACGTGCCCGCACGGCAACCCCTTCCCCGGGGTCGACCCGGCGACGCGGCCGCAGACGCGGCCGCTGGCGACGGCGGAGGCGGGGGAGGAGCGCGTGGTCGACGGCATCAACGAGGAAGCCGAAGAGGACCACGAGCTGATGGCCTTCTACCAGAAGAACGGGCTGAAGCCGGGGGCGCGGCTGCGCGTGCTCGAGGTCGCGCGGTACAACTCGACGATCACCGTCGAGGTCGACGGCCGCCAGGTGACGCTCGGGATGCCGGCGGCGGAGAACCTGCGCATTGTCGTCGGCGCGCCGGCGGCCGCGGCGGCGGGGTAGCCGGGCGGGACGCTCGCTTCGTGCGGCATGTGCGGGCGCGCGATCCGCGTCCGCGGGCCCCTCGGCGTTCGCGCCAGCGGTGGAAGATGGAAGGTGGACGCGCCCGGAGGCGGCAGCGGCTCTGACGCGCGGACCATCTGAGCCACTGTTCCGCACTCGCAACTAACGGCGAACGACCGCGCGCGGTACGCTCCGCGCGATGTCACTGTGGTTGCGGTTCCTCGACTGGCTGACGGCGCGGCTCGGCATCGGGCGGCGGGCGGTGCCGCGCGAGCCGGTGTCGCTGCGGCCGATCGCCGTGGTGCGCAACGGCGTGCGGCAGCCGCGGCCGGACGGCTGGGCGTCGGTGATATCCGACGTGATCGTGCGCGACGACCTGGCGGAGCAGCTCGACGGCATCGAGGGCTATTCGCACGTCATCGTCGTCTTCGCGTTCGACCGCGTGCCGGAGTCGGAGCGGAAGGCGCGCGTCCGGCCGCGCGGCGACGCGCGGATCCCGGAGCAGGGCGTGCTCGCCACGCGCAGCCAGCTCCGGCCGAACCCGGTCGGGGTCTCGGTCGCGCGGCTCCTGCGGCGGCGTCGGAACATCCTGCGGGTGCAGGGGCTGGACGCCATCGACGGCACGCCGGTGCTCGACATCAAGCCGTACTTCCCGAACTACGACGCGGTGCCGGACGCGGCGATCCCCGAATGGGCTCGCGCGCTGGCATCGGCGCCGCCGCCGGCACCGCGCTGAGGCCCCGGCGCATGGTCACCCGATGCGTAGCCGCTCCGCAGGCGCGCGACGTGCTCATGGGCCGAGGGCACCCGCAGGTCGCGGTGGTATTGCGCGGAGCGACCGGGGCGGCACGGCTAGCGCCCGCGGGCGAAGTCGCGCATCGCTTCGCCGGTGGCCTTGAGGCGCCCGCGCGCGTCGAAGATGCCGAAGTAGCGCTCGTGCACCAGCGCATCGAACGGGGTCTGCGCGTAGAGCGCCGGGTCGTAGTCGCTGAAGCACCAGATCAGCGCCGCCTCCGCCCCGGCGTCGCGTGCGGCGGGCAGGACCGCGCGCACGAACGCCGCGGCCTCCTGCTCGTCGACGAGCGCGACCCGCTGCGCCGCCCGCCCGAGCTGCACCTCGACCTCGCGCGTGCCGGGCTCGGGGTTCGTCGGCATGCCGAACTCGCTGAGCATCACCGGTACGCCCGCCGCCGCGCGCGTCTCCTCGATCGCGCGCGCCACGTACGACACATCGCCGGGGCCGGCGGCGCGCGCGTCGTACAGCGGGTAGGCGTGCACCGACGCGACGTCCACGAGCCGGTGCGATGAGCGCGCGAAGCCGCGCGTCGCGTCGTCGGGCCAGGTGAGGAAGCCGGCGGTCACCGGGTGGTGCGGGTCCTCGGCGTGGATATCGGCGACGACCGTCGCGAGCCACCGCTCGCCGGCCGCGCGCTCCGGCAGTTGCACGAGGTCGATCTCGTTGCAGACGTCCCATCCCCAGAGGGCGGGGTGGTCGCGGAACGCGCGCGCGATGGTGCGCACGAGCAGGCGCTCGGCGGCGAGCACCTCCGCGTCGGCGCCGAAGATGTCGCGCGGCTTGCGGTCGCTCGTCGCGTGGCCGGCGATGTAGGGGCGGGGGCGGTTGTTCTCCTCGCCGGACATCGCCCACGGCGGCATCCAGTTCGGGCCGCTCATGTGGCCGACGAGGAGCGCCGGCATGAGGAGCAGGCGCTGCTCCCACGCCAGCTCGAAGACGGCCCGCAGGCGCTCGAGCCGGGCGGCGTCGACGTGGCCGGGCGCGGGCTGGAACGACGGCCAGAAGACGAAGCAACGGACGAGGCGCATGCCGCAGGCGGCGACGGCGGCGAAGTCATCGCGGACCTGGCGGGCGTCGAAGTCGTCCCACATGCGGACGAATGTGCGGGCCGGCCAGTAGTTCACGCCGGTGAGCATGGGCTCATCCTAATGGGTGATGGCGAATGCGCCGCGAAAGCCGCCTCGAGCGTAGATCCGATGAGGCTGAAGAGAGCGCGTTGACCCGAGTGACCGCCCCGCCCGCACGTGACGAAGATCACAAGGCGCCGGTCGATGCGCGCGATGTTCTGTCGAGCGGTGCACCGGCGGCGTGATGCGGGCGGGTGCTTCTGCAACGCAAAAGGCTGCGTTGAGGCAGCCCGATAGTAGTAGACTCTGCGTTAGGGAGGACCTCGGGGCACGGGCACTTCAGAGGAGGCGAGCTCAATGGGCATGGCGACCTCGTACTGGGACCGGATCACGAAGCAGCGCATCAGCAGGCGGCGGGCGTTGCAGGCGGCGGCGGTGGGCGGGGCATCGGCCGGGGCGATCGCGCTGGTCGGGTGCAGCAGCAGCAGCGACAAGGACAAGACGCCCTCGGCGGGCAAGAGCCCATCGACCGGTGGCGAGAAGCCGCAGCCGGGCGGGACACTGCGCGGCACCGTCAGCCTGGTGCTGGGCAAGGACCCGATGAAGGCATCGACCTTCCTGACGCACGCGCTGGCGTCGTACTCGTACAGCCGGCTGATGCGCTTCAAGACGGTGCTCGGCGAACTCTCCGAGGACCAGTGGTACACGGCGGAGCCCGAGGTTGCGGCGAAGGTCGAGAACCCGGACCCGACGACGTACATCTTCACCCTGCGCGACGACGTGAAGTGGCAGAACGTGCCGCCGGTGAACGGGCGCCAACTCGTCGCCGACGACGTCGTCTACTCGTTCAACCGCTACCGGGAGATCTCGCCGAACAAGGCGGACTTCGACATGGTCGACAGCGTGACGGCGTCGTCCGACGGCAAGCAGGTCACGTTCAAGCTGAAGGAGCCGTTCGGGTTGTTCTTGAACCGCGTGGCGTCCTTCCAGGACCTCTGGATCATGCCGCGGGAGTTCATCGAGTCGAGCGATACGGCGAGCGAAGACCGGATGCTCGGGTCGGGGCCGTTCATCTTCGACCGGTACGAAGCGAACGTCGTGATGGCATGGAAGAAGAACC
This sequence comes from Dehalococcoidia bacterium, assembly GCA_035650575.1. Lineage (GTDB taxonomy): Bacteria > Chloroflexota > Dehalococcoidia > DSTF01 > JACRBR01 > DASRHM01. The sequence goes on from DASRHM010000052.1 coordinate 18,620, forward strand.
CGGACTACTTCGAGAAGGACTCGGCCGGGAACCAGCTCCCGTACCTGGACGGCGTGAACCTGGCGATCATCACGGACCAGAACCAGGTGCTGTCGCAGTTCGCGGCGGGGCAGCTCGACACGATCTCGGTGCCGCCGAAGCTGCTGGACTCGGTGAAGAGCCAGTCGGGCAACGCGGTGATCGACAAGGCGCCGCGCAACATCCTGAGCTTCCTGTACTTCGAGCCGGGGAGCTACACGGCGAACAAGCCGCCGTTCAACGACGACCGGGTACGGCGGGCGATGTCGATGGCGCTCGACCGGGACAGCCTGCTCTCGCTGGCGTCGCCGGACGGCGGGCTCTGGCCGAACGTGCCGATCAACGCCGGCTTCGGGAAGTCGTGGTGGCTGGACCCGCAGGGCAAGGACATCGGTGACGCGGGGAAGAACTACGAATACAACGTGAGCGAGGCGAAGTCGCTGCTGAGCGCGGCCGGGGCGAACAACCTGTCCGTGCCGATGCACTTCAGCAGCACGGTGTACACGACGATCGTGCCGTACTACGACACGGTGCGGCAGGCGCTGCCGGCGCTGCTGAAGGACGTGGGCATCTCGGTGCAGGAAGTGCCGGAGGAGTACGGCGTCTACATCTCGAAGACGTTCGGGCGCGGGGACTTCGACGGGTTCACCTTCGGGCTGGAGTCCGTGTTCAGCGACATCGCCGCGTACTGGACGAACATGTTCTACCCGCGCGACGCGGGCGGCGGGCGCAACCACTCGAGCGTGAACGACCCGGACCTGGTGGCGAACATCAAGAAGATGCTGCAGGCGCAGGACATCGAGGAGATCCGCAAGCAGAACTTCGAGCTGCAGAAGTACACGTCGAGCAAGATGTACTACGTGCCGGTGGTGACGCCGGTCGAGTACGCCGCGCGGTCGCCGAAGCTGAAGGGCGTCGTGAACACGACGGGCCCGACGACGTATGCGGTGGGGACGGAAGGCGCGCTGACGAACTGGCTGAGCGCCTAGGGGCGGCTGGACAGGAGTGAGGCGCCGGGGGGCGCAGCGCGCGCCCCCCGGCCTTCCAGCGGATGCGGCAATACATCATCAAGCGTCTGGGCCTGGCGGCGGTGACGCTCTTCGGCGTGTCGCTGATCGTGTTCTTCATGCTGCGGGTGCTGCCGGGCGACCTGGTGCAGCAGGTGGCCGGCGAGAACACGGTGACGCCCGAGGTGCGGGCGCGCATCGAGCGGCAGCTGGGGCTGGACCAGCCGGCATACGAGCAGTACTTCCGCTGGCTGGGCGGGGTGCTGCACCTGGACTTCGGCCGCTCGCTGCGGGACCAGAGCTCGATTTCGGCGCGGCTGCAGCGCACGCTGCCGACGACGATCGAGATGGCGCTGCTGGCGCTGCTCGTGTCGATGCTGATCGCGCTGCCGGTCGGCATCATCTCGGCGATCCGGCAGGATTCGATCGTCGACTACATCGGCCGCAGCGTGTCGATCGGCTTCCTGGCGATCCCGACGTTCTGGCTGGGGACGATGATCATCGTTTTCGCGTCGCTGTGGTTCACGAAGGCGACGCCGGTGCCGCAGGACTACCGGCAGATCTGGGAGAACCCCGTCGCGAACCTGAAGTTCATGTTGTTCCCGTTCGGGTACTTCGTGCCGGTGGGGCCGGCGGTGGTGCTGGGGGTGAGCCTTTCGGGGACGGTGATGCGGCTGACGCGCGCGCAGATGCTGGAGGTGCTGCGCCAGGACTACATCCGCACGGCGGCGGCGAAGGGCCTGCGGGAGAGCGGGATCGTCGTGGGGCACGCGGTGAAGAACGCGATGATCCCGGTGATCACCGTCGTGGGGCTACAGGTGCCGATCCTGGTGGGCGGCAGCGTCATCGTCGAGAGCATCTACAACGTGCCCGGCATGGGGCAGTGGTTCTACCAGGCGATCGGCTTTCGCGACTACACGGCGGTGCAGTCGATCGCGCTGCTGACGGGCGTGGCGGTCGTGCTGTCGAACCTGATCGTCGACCTGACGTACGCGTATTTGGACCCGCGGATCCGGTACGGCTGATGGCGACGACGCTCGACCTGGCGGCGGCCGAACCGGCGCTGCGCGCGCACCCGACGGGGCCTGGGCAGTGGGCGCGGACGATCATGCGCTTCTGCCGGCGGAAGCCGCTGGGGGCGGTCGGCGGGGCGATCGTGGTGGCGATGCTGGTCATCGCGGTGTTCGTGGACACGGCGATCATCGGCGGCAGCCGGCCGCTCATCGCGCCGGACGGCTACAACCACCAGCACATCCAGAAGCAGTACCGGGACCAGGGAGCGTCGCTGTCGCACCCGATGGGCACCGACGAGCTGGGACGCGACATCTTCAGCCGGGTGTTGTACGGGGTGCGGATCTCGGCGGTGATCGGGCTCGGCGGGGTGCTGTTCGCGACGGTGGTGTCGATCGTGCTGGGGACCGTCTCGGGCTATTTCACGGGCTGGGTGGATACGATCATCCAGCGCTTCGTCGATACGGTGCTGGCGATCCCGCCGCTGATCCTGGTGATCTACGCGATCATCACGTTCTCGTCGCGCTCGGGGCCGTACGGGCGGATGTTCTGGATCACGGTGATCGTGGGGTTCATCGTGGCGATGGCGACGACGCGCGTGATCCGCGGGGCGGCGATCGCGACGGCGAACAACCAGTACGTCGACGCCGCGCGGACGATCGGCGCGACGGACATGCGGATCGTGTTCCGGCACATCATCCCGAACGTGGTGCCGGTCGCGATCGTGCTGGCGACGGTGAACGTCGGGACGGTGGTGCTGGCGGAAGCGGCGATCAGCTTCCTGGGATACGGGATCCCATCGCCGTTCCCGTCGCTCGGCGGGATGCTGAACATCACGGGGGCGTCGCAGTTCCGCGTGCACCCGATCCAGGCGGTGTGGCCCGGCGTGACGATCGCGCTGCTGGTCTACGGGTTCAACATGTTCGGCGACGCGCTGCGCGACGTGCTCGACCCGCGGCTGCGCGGCGGGCGCTGATCGATCGCCTCTCTGGCGCCGGGTGCTGCGTCAGCCCGCCGCGTTGCGGGCGACGGGCGCTGCGATCAATGCGCCGCGATGGCGGTCTGCTCGGGCGCGGCGTCGGGGCAGGCGGCGGTGAGGTTCCCCGCGGCGAGCACGCGCCAGGTTTCGCCCCTGCGCGCCTGCACGCGGTAGTGCAGCGCGAGGCCCGGCGGGACGGCATCGAGCGTGTAGGCGATGGCGTCGCCGGGGAGCGGGCCATGCCCGGCGTAGGTACCGGGCGCGAAGCCAGGCGCGAGCGCGACATCGACCCAGGTCTCGGCGGCCGGGGTGCGCGAGGCGCGCCAGGCGAGCGTGACGGCGACGGGGCCCGCGGGCTCGGCGCAGGACTGGGTGATGCGCGCGGGCGCGGCATCGGACTTCCGGGCGTTGACGATGACGATGAGGCCGATGCCGACGACGGCGAGGAAGAACCAGCGTCCGAGCATGGGGCATTGTGGCTATGGCGCGCCGCGCCGCGGCATCGGGGATTGCCCCTAGCAGGGGCGAGGAGAGGTGGGAGTTGAGACGGGGAGGCAACCATGCGCCCGCCTGAGCGCGACCTCTCACGCCTCCCGCCTCCGCTATCATGCGCGCCATGCATCCGGAAGATCAGGTTTCGGTCGGGCAGCGGATCGCGGTCGTCGGCACGACGGGCTCCGGCAAGACGACGCTGGCGGCCGCGCTGGCGCAGGGCATCGGCGCGCCGCACATCGAGCTGGACGCGCTGTTCTGGGGGCCGGGCTGGCAGCCGGTCGAGCCGGAGCATTTCCGGCGGGCGGTAGCGGCGGCGACGGGCGGCGAGCGCTGGGTGACGTGCGGGAACTACCGGACCCTGGTCGCGGAGTTCGTCTGGCGGCGGGCGGACACGCTGGTCTGGCTCGACTATCCGCTCCCGCTCGTGATCGCGCGGTTGTTCCGGCGCAGCGTGACGCGCGCGGCGGCCGGCGTGGAGCTGTGGCAGGGCAACCGGGAGAGCTGGCGGGGGCAGTTTCTCAGCCGCGACTCGCTGTTCGTGTGGGCGCTGAAGACGCACGGGAAGCACCGGCGCGAGTACCCGGAGATGCTCGCGCGGCCGGAGTACGCGCACCTGCGGGTGCACCGGGTGCGCTCGCCGCGCGCGGCGGCGGCACTCGTCGGGCGCGCACAGCCGGACGCCGGCATCCGAAGGTGACCCAGATGACGCGAATGCGCTAGGTCGCGGCGCGGACCGACTCCGCGTACAGCGCCTCCATGAGGGCGGCGTTGTCCTGCCAGCGGTAGTTCGCGCGCACGAACGCGCGGCCGGCGGCGCCCATGCGCGCGCGCAGCGCCGGGTCCTCGGCCAGGCGCGCGATGGCATCGGCCAACGCGACGACGTCGCGCGGCGGCACGAGGATGCCGGTCTCGCCGTGCACGACGACGTCCGGGATGCCGTGCACGTCCGACGCGACGGCCGGCAGCTCCATCGCGCCGGCCTCGAGCGCGGAGACGCCGAACCCCTCCCATGTCGATGGCATCGCGAAGATGTCCAGCTCCTGGAGGACGGCGGGCACGGCGTCGTGCGCGACTTCGCCGACGAATCGCACGTCGTCCGCGATGTCCAGCTCGCGCGCCAGCTTCTCCAGATCGCCGCGCGCGGGGCCGTCGCCGGCGAGGAGCACGCGCACGGGCGTCCCGCGGGCGCGCAGCATGGCGATGGCGCGCAGGAGGTACTGGAACCCCTTCTCGGGCGACAGCCGCGACGCCGCGCCGACCGTGACCCCCGCCCGGCCTTCGCGCGGGTGCGGGGAGAAGCGCTCGAGGTCGACGCCGTACGGCACGACGCGCACGGGCTTGCGCGGCGGCATGTAGGGCAGCGTGGCTTCGGCGAGCCGCAGGCCGGTCGCCGTCACCGCGCCGGCCTGGCGCAGGGCGTATCGGGTGATCCAGGCGTGCAGTGGCGTCAGGTTCGGCGCTTCGAGGATGTCGGTGCCCCAGACGGAGACGATCGACGGCTGGAACCCGGCGATGCCGCCGAGGAAGCCGTAGCTCGTGAGATGCAGGGCGTGCACGAGGTCCGGCCGCAAGTCCTGGACCATGGAGCGCACGCGGCGCGCGTGCACGACGTAGCGGGACTTGCCGAGCACCTCGAGCCCGTCCACGTGGTGCACGGTGGCGCCGGGGATCTCGGCGGGGCGAAAGGAGATGACGTGCGCGTCCCAGCCGCGCCGCACGAAGTGCTCGACCCAGCGGCGGGTGTGGATGTAGGGGGCATCGGCGAGGTAGACGACCCTCACGGGAGCGGCTCGAGCTCCGGCGGCGCCTCGCCCGCGAGGGCGGCATCGGCGGCGACGACGAGGCCCGCCGCCAGCCAGAGGTAGGGGTCCTCGAGGAAGCGTCCTTCGGTCTGGGAGCCGAGGAAGATGATGAGCGTCATCATCGCGAGGCCGAGGGCGTAGGCGCGCATCTCGGCGTCGGCCGCACGCATGACATCGCGCACGTACGCCGCCCAGCGCCAGGCGAGGAAGACGAGCACCGCGAGCCCGGCGACGCCCAGCTCGGCGGCGACGGTGACGAGCGAGGTGTGCGAGATCGTGGTGTTGGCTTTGATCTTCGGGTCCTTGTAACGGTAGTAGTCGTCCTCGAACGCGCGCTGGTAGCCGCCGGCGCCGACGCCCGCGACGGGATGGTCCGCGAACATGCGCAGCCCCGCCTTCACCAGGTACGGACGCGCGCCCGCCGCCTCGAAGCCGAACCTGAACGTGTCCACACGCTTGCTGAAGTACGGGTTCGATGCCGCGAGCACGAGCGCGACGACGGCAAGGAGGGCGAGGCCCATGGCCAGCATGCGCAGGCGCAGCGCGCGGCCGATCGGGAGCAGCGCGACGGTCGCGGGGAGGGTCGCCAGTCCGACGAGCCAGGCGCCGCGCGAGCCCGTGAACTCGAGCGTGAGCACGGCGAGGCCCATCGCCGGCAGGAGCAGCGCGAATTTCGTGCGGCGGCGGACATAGAACCAGAGGACGAGCGCGGCGACGATGCCTTCGAGCAGGAAGCGCGCGAAGTGGTTGGGGTCGGCGAAGGTGGTGTTGATGCGGCGCTCGCCGTAGAGGCCGAGGCCGCTGTTCCAGAAGAAGCGGCCGGTCGCCTCCTGGTACACGCCGAGGACGGCGAGCGCGGCCATCGTCGCGACGAGCGCAAGCAGCGTCCAGCGCAGGGTCGCGCGGTCGCGCACGAAGAAGGGCACGAGCGCGAACGTCGCGAGCGAGGCCACGAGTCGCAGCGATTCGATGCGCGCGGCGCGCAGGTCGACGGCCCAGAGCGTCGAGAGCGCGTAGAGCGCGAGCAGCAGCGCGAGCGGGAGCACGAGCGGCGAGCGGGGGAGGACATCGGCGCGCGGGCGCTGCGGGCGGACGAGCCAGACGGCGGCGGCGAGCGCGACGACGAGCCGGCCGGCATCGACGATGGAGGTGGGGCCGACGCCGCCGCCGAGCTCGGCGCGGGTCGTGAGGAAGGGGAACGCGAGCTTCGTGATCTCGAGCGGCAGGGCGAGGGCGAGCATGGGACCGATGGCGCGCGGCTCGTAGAGCGCGATGCCGGCGCCGAGCGCGCCCGCCGCGGCGAGCAGGAGGAGGGCGGGGTGTCCCGCGAGCGCGGCGCAGGCGAGCGCGACCGCAGCGAGCAGCCCCGCGACGGGCCACGCCTCGTCGGGGATCTCGATGCCGCGGGGGCGGCGGACGGGGAGCGCGAGCCACGCCATGGGGGGATTGTACGCGCGGGCACGCGCCCGGGGGATCGATGTCCGATGCGAGGACGAGCGGCATGACGGGCGCATCGCTGGCGCGCTGCTCGGGTGAGCAATTCAAAGAAATTGAGAAGAGGTTGGGGGACACCCCCAAACCCCCGGCGGGGGCTGCGCCCCCTGCACCCCTGCTTCACGCGGTGCGGCTGCGGCTGGTGTGGGAGGCGCGGCCGCTGATGGTTCGCTGCGGGCGCGGTCGCGTGGCCAGGGCTGATCGCGCGCGAGGGGGATCGCATCGCTGGCGCGCTGCTCGGGTGAGCAATTCAAGAAAAGGAGAATGAGGTTGGGGGACACCCCCGAACCCCCGGCGGGGGCTGCGCCCCCTGCACCCCTGCTTCGACGCATCGCCGGCGGCCTACCGGCTTGCTCTCCCTTTGTTGTCTGTTGTCTGCCGTCTGCTGTTCTGAGCGGCGGGACGCCGCTCAGAGAAATATTGGGGGACACCCCCAAACCCCCGGCGGGGGCTGCGCCCCCTGCACCCCTGCTTCACGCGGTGCGGCTGCGGCTGGTGTGGGGACGCGAGGCCCGCCGATGGCGCGTGCCGGCGCGGTCGCGCGGCCAGGGCTGATCGCGCGCGAGGGGGATCGCATCGCTCGGCGCGCTGCTCGGGTGAGCAGTTCAAGAACATTGAGGGGCGGTTGGGGCACACACCCAACCCCCGGCGGGGGCTGCGCCCCCTGCACCCCTGCTTCGACGCATCGCCGGCGCGCTACCGGCCCGCTCCCCTTTGTTGTCTGTTGTCTGCCGTCTGCTGTTCTACGCGGCGGGACGCCGCTCAGAAGGGCTTGAACTCGGCGAGCCAGGCCATCACGGGGATCAGGAACAGGATCAGCAGGCTGAAGACGATCGGGACGTTGTCCGCCAGGACTTCCTGCAGCTCCTCGGACGGCTTGCCCTTCTTGCGCGACTTCAGCGTCTCGACCTGCACGCGGTTCAGCGCGTGGCCGAGGATCGGCACGCAGACGAAGAGCACGAACAGGTAGACCAGCTCGAGGGCGAGCAGCCAGCCGGTGGTGAAGAAGTTGTAGTCGGCATCGGCGGCGAGGAAGATCCCGCTCGCGCCGACGGCGATCGTGCCGGGCAGCAGCCCGGCGCGGTGCCCCGTCAGCGCGTCCTCGAACGCGACGAGCTGGCGCTCGACGTCGTCCTCGCGCCAGCCGCGCCAGAGGGGCACCATCACGGCGCCCAGCCCCGCGGTCATCAGGAAGAGCGAGAGGAAGTGGACCCAGCGGAGGATGTCGACGCTTGTCACGCCCCGCGGGCTGCGACCTTCGCCGGCTCCGCGACGGAGATCATCCCCGCATCGCGGCCGCTGCGGCGCACGGTGGCCGCGCGCACGAATTCGCGGAACAGCGGCTGCGGGCGGTCGGGGCGCGAGCGGAACTCCGGGTGGAACTGCGAGCCGAGCATGAACGGATGGTCGGCGACCTCCGCGATCTCGACGAGCTGGCCGTCCGGCGATACGCCGCTGGCGACGAGCCCCGCCGCCGCGAGCTGGTCCCGGTAGGCGTTGTTGAACTCCCAGCGGTGGCGGTGGCGCTCGACGACCTCGTCCGTCTCGTACGCGGCCGCGGCGCGCGTGCCTTCGACGAGGCGGCAGCGGTAGCCGCCAAGCCGCATCGTGCCACCCTTGTCCTCGATGCCGAGCTGCTCGCTGAGCAGGCTGATCACCGGGTGCGGCGTGTGCGGGTCGACCTCGGTCGAGTTCGCGCCCGCCAGCCCGAGCACGTTGCGCGCGTACTCGATGACCATCATCTGCATCCCGAGGCAGACGCCGAGGTACGGCACCCGGTTCTCGCGCGCGTAGCGGGCCGCCTCGAGCTTGCCCTCGATGCCGCGGCCGCCGAAGCCGGGGCAGACGAGGATGCCATCGCAGCCATCGAGCAGCGAGCCGACGGGCTCCTGCTCCAGGCGCTCCGAGTGGATCCAGTGGATGTTGACGCGCACCTGGCGCGCGATGCCGGCGTGGATCAGCGCTTCCTTGATCGAGAGGTAGGCGTCGTGCAGTTCGACGTACTTGCCGACGACGGCGATGTCCACCTCGCCGTGGGGGTGCTGCAGCCGGTCGACCATCTCGCGCCAGCCGGCGAGGTCGCGCGGCGACGCTTCGAGCCGCAGCAGCTCGATGACGTAGTCGCCGAGGTTCTCGTCCTGCAGGACGATCGGCACCTCGTAGATGCTGTCCATCGTCGGCAGTGAGATCACGCCGCGCTCCTCGACGTCGCAGAAGAGCGCGATCTTGCGCCGGATTTCCGCCGTGACTTCGTGGTCGGCGCGGCAGAGGATGATGTCCGGCTGGATGCCGGCGCTGCGCAGCTCGCGCACCGAGTGCTGTGTGGGCTTCGTCTTCAGCTCGTTCGTCGAGCCGACGTGCGGGAGGAACGTGACGTGGATCGAGAGCGTGTCGTGCGGGCTCTCCTCGCGCCGGATCTGGCGGATCGCCTCCAGGAACGGCTGCCCCTCGATGTCGCCGACGGTGCCGCCAACCTCGACGATGACGACCTGGGCCCCGGTCTCGCGCCCGATCGCGCGGACGCGCGCCTTGATCTCGTTCGTGACGTGCGGGATGGCCTGGATGGTGCCGCCGAGGAACTCGCCGCGCCGCTCCTTCGCGATGACGGCCTGGTAGATCTGGCCGGTCGTCACCGAGCTGGCCCGCGTCAGCTCCTCGTCGATGAAGCGCTCGTAGTGCCCCAGGTCGAGGTCCGTCTCGGCGCCGTCGCTGGTCACGAAGACCTCGCCGTGCTGGTAGGGCGACATGGTGCCTGGGTCGACGTTCAGGTAGGGGTCGAGCTTCTGGATGGAGACGGAGACGTTGCGGGACTTGAGAATGCGGCCGAGGGCCGCGGTGGTGATGCCTTTGCCGACGGAGCTGACTACGCCGCCGGTGACAAAGATGTACTTGGGCATACGCTCCAGCAGGCGGCGGGGGCCCCGCATAAAAACAAACGGCGGCACCGTCGGGGAGTGCCGCCCACCAGCCATGTTACAGGGTGATCGGCCGCTGCTACAAGATCGCAACCCGGACGGCGCGGCGCGCCCTCGAACCCGGGCACCAGCAGCGAATGGACGCGGGAGCCGGAAGCCTGGACGCACGCCGGCGTCCCGAGTCGCCGCGGCGCCGGGGCACCCGGCGGGTCGGCAGCGAACAGGACCGGGCGCCGGCGCCCGCAGCGCCGCATACGCCGCAGTGCCTGACGCGCGCCACTAGTAGAGAGGGGGCGCTGGCCGTCGGAGTCGCCCGGTCAGGCCCCCACCCACAGCTGCTGCTCGTGGGCGACCTCGAAGCCGAGGTGCTCGAAGTGCGCGCGGGCGGGGCCACCGGCGGGCGTGCGCAGGGCGATGAGGTCGCACGACCGCGCGCGGGCCTCGGCGATGGCGCGCGCCATGATGGTGGCGTTGACGCCGCGACCGCGCTGTGCCTTCAGCGTCGCGACGGCGTAGATGCCCGCGGTCCCTTCATCGCACAGCAGATGCGCGGTGCCGGCGGGCTCCTCTCCGACGTACGCGATGAAGAACATGTGCGCAGGGTCGACGACGCAGGCGAGCGTGGCCTCGAGCACCATGCGCCGCATCCACGGCTCCGCGCCCGCGGCGACGACGTCGCGCACGACGCGCGCGTCGTCCGGCGTCGCGACGCGCACGCGCACGGTGGGGTCGATGCGGATGGCGGCCTCGTCGCCGGCGAAGGCCATCGCGACGCTCGTCTCGGCGAGCGCGAGGCGGCGGCGGCGCAGCGTCTTCTCGATGCCGCGCGGGCGGTCGAGGGGCGTCACGCGGACGGCGGGCGGGCAGTCGAACGCGCGCAGCAGCGCGAAGCCGAGCTCGAGCGCGGATGGCAGGCTGCGCGGCGTCGTGTGGATGCTCTCGATGCAGTTCATGTCGGGGAGCGGAGACGGCGACGTGACGACGAGCGCCCCGCCGATGTCGCGGTACTCGGAGCCCTGCGCGGCGCGGCGCAGGCGCTCGTTGTGCAGGATGCGCAGGGAGCGCGCGGGGTCGAACTCCATGCGCCGAGTGTAACGGCCGCCGCGCCGGCGTCGTGCGCTAGGAGACGGTGAGGACGCCGAACATCTGCTGCGGGTGCACCGAGCACTTGAAGGTATAGCTGCCGGCCCCGGGCGGCGTGAACGCGACGGTCGCCGTCGCCGGGCCGGTGATGGTGGCGCTCGATGCGAGCGTGCCGCCGCCGGGCGCGTAGAAGACGATGTTGTGCGGGACGCCGGCGTCCCGGTTGTCGAGCGTGACGGTGAGCGCCGCGCCGGCGGCGGCGCTGAGGGACGACGGCGAGAACTTGACGTCCTGCGCGACGACCGTGAGCGCCAGGTTCTGCGGCGGCGGCGGGGGCGCCTGCGTCGGCGGGGGTGGTGGAGGCGGGGCCGTCGTCGGCGGTGCGGGCGGCGCCGATGTGGCGCCCCCCTGCGGCGCCTGCGTCGGGACTTCGGTCGCGGCGCCCGGCGCCTCGGTCGCTGGGCCGGCCGCGGTCGCGCTCGCTGCGGCCGAAGGCGACGCGGCGACCGTTGCCGACCGCGCAGGGGAGGCGGACGCGCTCGGCGTCTTGTCGTTGTTGTCGCCGCCCCCGCACGCGCCGAGCAGCAGCGCCGGCAGCGCCAGCGCCGCCACCGCGCCGATGATCATCTTCCGTCCGCCCATGCCCTCACCTCACCTCCATGACGTGGCAGGGGGCCGGCACCAGGCCGGCCCCCATGCCCTCGATCGTTCTCCCTGCGCTACCGGCTCTTCGCGCGGATGGCGACGCCGCCCGCGCAGAGCAGCGCGGCCGCCGCGCCGAGCGCGATCAGCGCGACCAGGCTGAAGTCGCCATCGCTGCCCGCCGAAGCGTAGCCGCCCGTGCCGGTGTTCGGGCCGACGATGCCGCTCGGCGACGTCGGCGTCGGCGCCGGCGCGGTCGTGGGCACTGCGGTCGGCGTCGGGACGCCCGCCGCGGCCGCCGCGGCGAAGTCATCGATCACGCGGATCTCGCCCGGGCCCAAGGCGCTGATGCTGTCGTTATTGATGTAGAGCTTGTTGCCGTCGAACAGGATGTCCGTCGGGATGAGGAAGCCCTTGATCACGGGCGTCAGCGTGCCATCGCTGTTGACCCGCGAGACGGCGCCGCTGAAGAGGACCCACGGGACGGGGTCCGGCGTCGCTGCCTGGTCGCCGAAATTCACGACGTAGACGTTGCCGTCCGGGCCGATCGCGACGCCCGTCAGCGACGAGATGCCGCCGGCGACCTTCGTCGGCGCGCCGCCGGCCGCGGTGCCGTGCGTGAAGACGTTGCCGTCAGACGCGTTGAACGGGAACTGGCCGAGCGTGGTCACGTAGAACGGTCCGCCCGACGCCTTGTAAGCGATGCCGGTCGTCACCGGGTGGCCGGAGAACTCCGCGATGCGCGTGATCTGTCCGGCCGTCGTGATCTTCATGATCTGGTTCTGGTTGCCATCGGTCACCCAGAACGCGCCGTCGCGCACGGTCATCGCGTACGGGTTGCCGCCCGGCTCGATGTCCTGCTGCGCGCCGCTGGCGACGTCCGTCACCGGGTTGTCGATGTTGAACTTGCCGATGTCGGCGATGAGGGTCGTCGTGCCGTTGGCGTTGACGCGGTAAAGGCCGGTCGGCGTGTTCGGGAAGCCGAACGCCGCGCCGCCGTGCGTCTGGATGTAGTACAGCGTGTTGCCGATGAACGCGACGTCCGCCGGGCCGACGCTGTCACCCTCCGGGCCGGCGTTCGACGGCAGGTTGTCGGCGACGGTCGTGCGGGTGCCGGTCGCCGGGTCGATCTTGGAGATGCGGCCGGTCGTGCCGACCTTCGTGGTGCTGCCGTCGGGGAGCGTCACCTCCGTCGAGCCGCCGCTGCCCGCCTCGGCGACGTACAGCATGCCATCGGGCCCGAGCGCCATGCCGCGCGGCGCGCGCAGCTCGGCGTTGAGCACGCGTCCGGGAACCGCCGGCGTCTGCGCCGACGTGTGCGCCACCGGCGCGACCGCCAAGAAGGCGAGCGCCGCCGCTCCGGCCACCAAGGCCAGAATCTTCGTTTTCACTGCCCTTCCTCCGTGATTGGTCCCGAGCCGCGGGGATCTGCGGCGCAGCTTCGCGCCGCGGGACGTTCATGGCATCGATTGTAACCGCGCCCCGACGGAGGCGATAGCGGCCTTTCGGCCCCAAGGCGCATACGCCTTTAGGCGGAGCATTGCGCGCGCATTGCGGACGCCCCGACTCGCCTCGGGACGCGAGCGTGGCGGTCGTGATACGAGAGACGCGACCGGCGGCGCCACCGGCTAGGATTCCGCCATGGCCCACCGCCGACCCCACGCGCCGGAGCCGGTCCCAGGCGCGCCGCAGCACGCGGCGATCCCGCTCCGGGATGCGTACTGCGTCTCGTGCGTGGAGCAGCTCGAGGCCGCGCTGCGACGCCAGCCCGGAATCGCGTCGGCGCACGTCGACCTGGGCGACCGCGTGCTCCACGTCGCCTTCGACCCGGCGCAGACGAGCGAGCCTGCGGTGCGAGAACTCATCGATGCCAGCAGGCGCTGCGCGTGCGAGGACGGCGCGGCGCCTAACCGCGGCATGCAGGCGGGACACCTCGGCCACCGCGCGGACATGGCGCCCGTCGCGATGGGCACCGCGCACGACCGGATGCAGTACGAGCTGCCCTCGACTGGCGCGCACGAGGAGCATGAATCGCGCCATGCCGCGGCGATGCAGCACGCAGGCATGGAGCACGACATGTCCGGCCCGCGGATGGCTCGGGCGATGGAAGCGGACATGCGCGACCGCTTCTTCGTCGCGCTCGTGCTGACGGTGCCGGTGGTGCTCTACTCGCCGCTAGCCACGGACTTCTTCAACCTCGACCTGCCGACCGGCGCGATCCCGCGCAACTGGCTGCTGCTGGCGCTGACGACGCCGGTCGTCTGGTGGGCGGGGTGGATCTTCATCGGCGGGGCCGCGCGCTCGCTCCGGCACCGGATGCTGAACATGAGCGTGCTCGTCGCGACGGGTGTGCTCGCCGCCTGGGGCTTCAGCGTCGTGATCACCGCCGGCGGCCTCGGCGAGACGTTCTTCGAGGCGGCGGCGATGCTCGTGACATTCGTCCTCTTCGGGCACTGGATGGAGATGAAGTCGCGCCGCGGCACAACCGACGCGCTGCGCGCGCTGTTCGACCTCGTGCCGCCGCGCGCGACGGTGATTCGCGACGGGCGGGAAGTCGACCTGCCGACGAGCGAGATCATCGCGGGCGACCGCATCGTCCTGCGGCCGGGCGACCGGGTGCCGGTCGATGGCATCATCGAGTCCGGGGCGACGGCGATCGACGAGGCGCTCGTCACGGGCGAGTCGGTGCCGAAGGAGAAGGCCCCGGGCGACGAGCTCATCGGCGGCTCGATCAACCGCACCGGCTCGGTGACGTTCCGCGCGACGAAGGTCGGCGCGGACACGGCGCTCGCGCAGATCGTAAAGTTGGTCGAGGACGCGCAGAGCTCGAAGGCGCCCGGGCAGCGGCTCGCGGACCGGGCGGCGCAGTACCTGGTGCTCCTCGCGCTGGGCTCCGGCGCGGTGACGTTCGTCGCCTGGTACGCGATCGCCGGCGAAACGGCGCTGCTGTCGTTGACCTTCGCCGTCTCGGCGGTCGTGATCGCCTGCCCGGACGCGCTGGGGCTGGCGACGCCGACGGCGGTCGCGGTCGGCACGGGGCTGGGCGCGCGCCACAACATCCTCATCAAGGACGCGGCGACGCTCGAAGGGTTGTCGGGCGTCGATGCCGTCGTGCTCGACAAGACGGGCACGCTGACCGAGGGCACGCCGCGCCTGCAGGCGGTGGCGCCCGCCGAGGGCGTCGACGAGGCGTTGCTGTTGCGCCTGGCGGCGGCGGCGGAGGCGGGAAGTGAGCATCCGCTGGGGGCTGCGATCGTCGCCGGCGCGCGCGAGCGGGGCATCGATGTGCCGGGGGCCGAGTCGTTCACGTCGATCGCGGGCAAGGGCGTGGAGGCGCGGGTCGACGGGCGCGCGGTACTGATCGGCAACCGGCGGCTGATGGACGAGCGCGGGCTGGCGGCGGACGCGCTCACGGAGCAGGCGGCGGCGTTCGCCGCATCGGGGGCGACGCCGATGTTCATCGCGGTCGACGGCCGGGCCGCCGGGCTCGTCGCCGTCGCCGACGCCGTGCGGCCGACGGCGCGGCACGCCGTATCCGCGCTGCGCGAGTTGGGCATCGAGCCGGTGATGATGACGGGCGACAACGAGCGGACGGCGCAGGCCGTAGCGCGCGAGGTCGGGATCGCGCGCGTGTTCGCGGAGGTGCTCCCCGTCGACAAGGCGCGGTACGTGCGGGAAGTGCAACGCGAGGGCAAGTTCGTCGCGATGGTCGGTGACGGCGTGAACGACGCGCCGGCGCTCGCGCAGGCGGACGTCGGCATCGCGATAGGCGCCGGCACCGACGTGGCGATCGAGACGGCGCGCGTGGTGCTGACGCGCAGCGACCCGTACGACGTCGTGCGGGCCGTGGAGCTGAGCAAAGCGACCGTGCGCAAGATGAAGCAGAACCTGGTGTGGGCGAGCGTCTACAACGTGCTCGCGATCCCGATCGCGGCCGGCGCGCTGTATCCGTCGCTCGGCTTGGAGCTGCGGCCGGAATGGTCGGCGCTGCTGATGTCGCTCAGCTCGATCATCGTCGCGACGAACGCGGTGCTGCTGAAGCGCGCGGACCGCACCCTGTCGGCGGCGCCGTAGGCGTCGGGGATTCCCTTCGGGGAGCGGGCGGTGGCGAATCGCGGTTCGCCCCCATATCTGCGGGTGGCGGCGGCGGGGCATAGTGCGCCTGCGGCAGAAGATTCCGGGGGGAGCCGCGCGGCCCGAGGAGGCCAGCGATGAAGATGCTGCACAGCCGGATGGTCGAGGTGCGGTTCGAGGCGGTGACGGCGTCGTTCGTCGCCTCCGGCGCGCCGGAGGGGATCCACGACCTGGGACGCCTGCTG
>DASRHM010000053.1:0-4998 GCA_035650575.1 Dehalococcoidia bacterium
TTCGGGGGCCGCGACCACTCGACCGTGCTGTCCGGCATCGAGCGCATCCGGCGGGAGTTGAACACGCGGTCGGAGACGGGCGCCGACCTGGCGGCGGTGCGCGCAACCCTCGCCCCGCGCCCGGACGCGCGCGCGTCGTAGGAAGCAGCCGCGGCGCTATGATGATCGCGTGAGCGAGCGCGCGCAGCGGCGCATCTACTTCGACCACGCGGCGACGACGCACGTCGACCCGCGCGTCGTCAGCGCCATGCTGCCCTACCTGACCAGCGCCTGGGGCAACCCCTCGAGCATCTACGCCGAGGCGCGCGAGGCGCGCAAAGGGCTCGATGACGCCCGCCGCGCCGTCGCCTCGGTGCTCGAGTGCAAGCCGAACGAGGTGGTCTTCACCAGCGGCGGCACGGAGGGCGACAACCTCGCCCTGCGCGGCGTCGTCGAGGCGGCGCGGCGGCGCATGGGGCCGGGCGCGGCGCCGCACGTCATCACGACCGCGATCGAGCACCACGCCGTGCTGCACGCGTGCGAGGCGCTCGAGCAGGAGGGCGTGCGCGTCACGCGCCTGCCGGTCGACGGCGAGGGCTTCGTCGACCTCGACGCCCTGCGCGCGGCGCTCGACGACGCGACCGTGCTCGTCAGCGTGATGTACGCCAACAACGAGGTCGGCACGATCGAGCCGGTCGCGGAGGTCGCGCGCATCGTGAAGGAACGCAGCCCGCGCATCGCCGTGCACACGGACGCGGTGCAGGCGGCGGGCGCGCTGCCGCTCGCGGTCGACGCGCTGGGCGTCGACCTGCTGTCGATCGCCGCGCACAAGATCTACGGCCCGAAGGGCGTGGGGGCGCTGTACGTGCGCCAGCGCACGCCGTTCCTGCCCCAGATGGTGGGCGGCTCGCAGGAGCGCAACCGGCGCGCCGGCACGGAGAACGTCGCCGGCGCGGTCGGGCTCGCGACGGCGCTCGAGCTGGCGACCGGCGAGCTGGCCTCGCGCAACGCGCGCCTCGTCGCGATGCGCGACCGCCTGCTCGCGGAGCTGCCGCAGCGCGTCCCGGGGACGATCGTCACCGGCCCGCGCGCCGGCTCGCGGCGCCTGCCGAACAGCGCGAGCTTCGCGTTCGAGAACGTGGAGGGCGAGGCGGTGCTCCTGGCGCTCGACCTGCTCGGTATCGCCGCGAGCAGCGGCTCCGCCTGCACGACCGCATCGCTCGAGCCCTCGCACGTGCTCGTCGCGATGGGCGTGCCGGAGCGCTACCTGCGCGGGAGCCTGCGCCTGACCCTCGGCACGGACAATACGATGGCCGATATCGACTACCTGCTCGAGGCGCTGCCGCCGGCCGTCGCGAAGATCCGCGCGCTCGCGCCCGCCGCGCGCTGATCAGCGCCGCGCGGCGAAGTCCGCCTTCGCGCGCGCCAGCAGGTCGGGGTCGAGCGCGACGTCGATGCCGGTCATCGCCAGCGCCTGCGCCGTGCGGAGCATGGAGTCGTGGGCCTCGTCCGTGATCGCCGCCGCGACGAACTCCGGCGTGTGGTTGAAGATCGGCTGGCCGACGCTGAAGTTCGGGTGGATCGACGGCACGACCTGGCTGACGTTGCCCATGTCGCTGCTGCCCGTCGAGAGGTTGCGCACGTCGACGAAGTGCTTGCCGACGGCGACGCCGTTCTCGCGGTACGCTTCGACGAGCGGCCGGTTGTTGAGCATCGGCGCGTACTCCAGGTCCTCATGCCAGTCCATCGTGAGCTCGCAGCCGGTGGCCAGCGCCCCGGCCTCGAAACAGCGCCGGACGCGCTCCTTCAGCTCCTGCAGGTAGGCCGGCTTGAGCGCGCGCACGTAGAACGTCCCCGACGCGTAGTCCGGGATGATGTTCGCCGCCACGCCGCCGTTCGTGATGATGCCATGGATGCGCGCATCGCGTCGGATGTGGTGCCGGAGCTGCGCGACGGCCTGGTACGCCGTCACGATCGCATCGAGCGCGTTGATCCCCTGCTCGGGCCCGACGGACGCGTGCACCGCCCGCCCGCGGTACTCGATGTCGACGTGCGCGACGCCGTACATCGGCGCCTCCGCCAGCTCGATGCCGGCCGGGTGCGCCATCATCGCGACATCGATGTCCTCGAAGGCGCCCCGCTGGATCATCACCACCTTGCCGCCGTACTTCTCCTCCGCCGGCGTGCCGAGGATGACGATGCGGGCGTCGGCCGCGTCGAGCGCCGCGACGAGCGCGACCGCCGCGCCCACGCCGGCCGTCGCGATCAGGTTGTGGCCGCAGGCGTGGCCGATCTCCGGCAGGGCGTCGTACTCGGCGCACACGGCGATCGTCACCGGGCCGTGGCCCCACTCGCCGCGGAACGCCGTCTCCATGCCGCAGGCGCCGCGCTGCACCTCGCCGAAGCCGTGCGCCTCCAGGAAGGGCACGAGCTGCGCGACGGCGTGATGCTCCTTCAGCGCCAGCTCGGGGTGCGCGTGGATCTCGTGCGAGATGCGGACGAGCTCGTCCGCGACGGCGTCCACCGCCGCGCGCGCCTTCTCCTTCGCCGCCTCGATGCGTCCGTCCGTCATGGCGCCGTCCTCCTCCGTGCCGCCGATCCTACAGCGGCGGCGCGCCCCGCGATAGCGCGGGGCCTCGGGTGATGGCGCCTAACCGCCGCACGTGCGACAACGGGCCGGCGGCAGCACACAGGAGGTGACAGCATGCCCATGGCCGAGCGCCGCGCGACGATCGTCTGGAAGGGAGACCTGCGGGGAGGCTCCGGCGCCCTCACGGTCGAATCGGGCGCCTTCCCCGAGCAGCAGATGACGTTCAGCGCGCGGACGGAGGGCGCCGACGGCAAGACGAGCCCCGAGGAGCTGATCGCGGCGGCACACGCGACCTGCTATTCGATGGCCTTCTCGAACCTGCTCGCGACCGAGGCGTCGGCGCCGGAGCGGCTCGAAGTGACGGCGACGTGCGGGCTCGACCGGGTCGAGGGCGCGCTCAAGATCACGACGATGCAGCTCCGCGTCCGCGGCCGCGTCCCCGGGCTCGACGACGCGCGGTTCAAGGAGCTGGCGGCGAAGGCGGAGCAGCGCTGCCCCGTCTCCAACGCGCTGCGGAACAACGTGCAGATCAGCGTCGACGCCGCGCTCGCCTAGCGCGCGGGGCGCCGGCGGCCCGGCGATATACTGCCGCGCATGAAAAGCCCGTTCATCGCGGCGCTGGAAGACCGCATCCTGCTCGCGGATGGGGCGATGGGCACGCTGCTGCACGCGCGCGGCGCGCCACAGAACGCCTGCCTCGACGCGCTGGTGCTCGATTCCCCGGACCTCGTCCGCCGCGTGCACGAGGACTACATCGCCGCCGGCGCCGACATCATCGAGACGGACACGTTCGGCGCGAACCGCTTCCGGCTCGCGCGCTACGGGCTCGAAGGCCGCGTGCGCGACATCAACTTCAAGGCCGCACGCCTCGCCCGCGACGCGCGGGAGATCAGCGGGCACCCGGTGTTCGTCGCCGGCGCCGTGGGCCCGACGGGCCGGGTGCTCGCGCGCGTCGGCGACACGAAGCCGGAAGACGTGCGCGCGGCGTTCCGGGAGCAGGTCGAGGCGCTGCTCGAGGGCGGCGTCGACCTGATCATCCTCGAGACGATGCCCGACCTGCTGGAGCTGCGCGAGGCGGTGCTCGCGGTGAAGGACGCGTGCGACCTGCCGGTGATCGCGCAGATGACGTTCCAGCGCGACGGCCGGACGATGGGCGGCGAGCCGCCGGACGAGGTGGCGAACGTCGCGAACGCGCTCGGCGCGGACGTCGCCGGCATCAACTGCAGCCTCGGCCCGCAGTCCGTGCTCGAGGTCATCGAGCAGATGGCGCAGACGTCGATGCGGCTCTCGGCGATGCCCAACGCGGGGCTGCCGAAGTTCATGGACAAGCGCCTGGTCTACCCCTCGACACCCGAGTATTTCGCGGAGTACACGCGCAAGCTCGTCGAGGCGGGCGCCAACATCGTCGGCGGCTGCTGCGGCACGACGCCCGAGCACACCGCGGCGATGCGCGAGGCGCTGCAGGGCGAGTGGAACACGCGCGGCCGCGGGGCGAGTGTCATCGTGCCTGCGGCGCCCGCGGGCGATGACGGAAAGCCGGAGCAGACGCCGCGCACGCTGCGCGAGAAGCTCGCCGCCGGGGAGTTCGTCGTGAGCGTCGAGCTGGACCCGCCGCGCGGCCTCAACCCGCGCAAGGTGATCGAGGGCGCCGCACGGCTGCGCGACCTGGGCGTCGACTGCATCAACATCGGCGACAGCCCGATGGCGCGCGTGCGCATGAGCGCGATCGCGCTCGCCGTGCTGATCCGGGAGCGGCTCGGCGTCGAGCCGATCATCCACTTCACCACGCGCGACCGGAACCTGATGGCGATCCAGAGCGACCTGCTCGGCGCGCACGCGCTCGGCATCCGCAACGTCATCGCCCTCACGGGCGACCCGCCTTCCACCGGCGACTACGCGCGCGCGTCCGGCGTCTGGGACGTCGACTCAATCGGCCTCATCCGGATCCTCAAGATGCTCAACCAGGGCAGCGACTGGGCGGGCAACTCGATCGGCCGCGGCACGGAGTTCTTCGTCGCCTGCGCCGCCAACCCGACCGCAGACGACGTCGAGCTGGAGGTCGAGCGCGTGCGCCGCAAGATCGAGGCCGGCGCGGACGTACTGATGACGCAGCAGATCTACAGCGCCGACATCCTGCGCAGCTTCCTCGAGCGCCTGGGGCCGATCGACGTGCCGGTGATCGTCGGCATCATGCCGCTGCAGAGCTCGCGGCACGCGGAGTTCATCCACAACGAGCTCGCGGGCGTGTTCGTGCCGGAGGACGTGCGCGAGCGGATGCGCCGCGCCGGCGAGAACGGCACCGCCGAGGGCCTGGCGCACGCCGCGGAGCTGCTCGAGGAGTGCCGCCCCTACGTGCAGGGCGTGTACCTCGTGCCGTCGTTCGGGCGCTACGAGGTCGTTGGCGAACTCGTCGCGCTGGCGAAACGGGG
>DASRHM010000054.1:0-6725 GCA_035650575.1 Dehalococcoidia bacterium
TGGTTGTATCTCTTCCACGATTCGCGCAAAGTCCTGGAACAAACCTCCGCGCACGTCGGAGATCGATGAACGCTTCCCGGCGGTGCTGAATGACTGGCAGGGAGGGCCGCCGGCGACGAGATCGACGCTCCCTGTCCGCAACCGGCCCGCGTCTAAGATCGTCCTGGCATCGACAGCACGGATGTCGTCGGCAATGAGTGGGAGTTCGGGCCGGTTTGTCTTGATCGTCGTCTGGCACCAGCGGTCGATTTCGACGGCGACTTGCGTCTCAAACCCGGCGTCTTCGAGTCCAAGGTCGAGTCCCATGGCACCGCTGAACAAGGAGATGGACTTCAGCATGTCACGCTCGGTGCCTGCCCAGATAGAACGTTTGGGCTAGTATCGTACACGGATCCGTGTACGTCAAGACGCGCGCACGTCCGGGCGCGGGGCGAGGGTTGCGCGCACCGCCGCCAGGTCGGCGCCCGTCTCCGACCGCGTGTTCAACTCCCGCCGGATGCGCTCGATGCCGGACAGCACGGTCGAGTGGTCGCGGCCCCCGAACAGCCGGCCGATCTCGGCGATGGTGCGTCGGCCGTCTTCCTTGAGCACGTACATCGCCAGGTGCCGCGCGTACGCCACGTTCCGGCTGCGGCTCTTCCCGCGCAGGTCAGCCGGCTGCGAGCCCGTCCGCCGGCACACCGCCTCGATGATCGCCTCCGCCGACGGCGGCTGCGGCTCGCTGCGCGGCGCGAGCGGCGTCAGCGCGCGGTCGATCACCTCGCGCGTCACCGGGCCGCCGACGAGCGGCGCATAGGCGACGACGCGGTTCAGATAGCCTTCGAGCTCCCGCACGCTCGGGCAACAGCGCTCGGCGATCGCCTCGAGCGCGGCGTCGTCGAGCTTCGGGCGGTGCCGCGCGGCTTTCGCGCGCAGGATCGCCAGGCGCGTCTCGTACCCCGGCCACTGCAGGTCGGCGCTCAGGCCCCATTGCAGGCGCGAGCGCAGTCCCTCGCTCACGTGGAGCGCGTTCGGCGCACGGTCCGCGGTGACGACGATCTGGCGCCCCGCCGCGTGCAGCTCGTTGAACGCGTGGAAAAACTCCTCCTGGAACTTTTCCTTGCCCTCGAGGAACTGCACGTCATCGATCAGCACGAATTCGGCCTGCCGGTAGCGCACGCGGAACGGCTCGAGCCCGCCGCCCAGCGCGCGCACGTAGTCGTTGCCGAAGCGCTCGGCCGAGGCGTACACGACGCTGCGCCCGGCGGCCCACGCGGCGGCGCCAATGGCGTTCAGCAGGTGCGTCTTGCCGAGCCCGGAGGCGCCGAAGATGACGAGCGGGTTCACGGCGCCGGGGCTCGCCAGCGCGTCCTGCGCCGCCTGCCACGCCAGCCGGTTCTCCTCGCCCACGACGAACGTCTCGAACGTCTGCGTGGGGTTGAGGGACGGCGCGGAGACAGGGGGCCGGCGGGCGGGCGCCGGCCCTGCGGCGGGCGGCTCGGCGAGGAGCGCCGGCGGGTCGCTGTCCTGCGCGCGCAGCACCTCGAACTCCACATGGATCTGCTCGCCGACGACGGCGGCCAGCGCGCGGGCGATCAGCGGCCGCAGGCGCATGCCCAGCCACTCGGTGGCGAAGTCGTTCGGCGCGCCGACGACGAAGCGCCCGGGCTCGTGGCGCAGGCCGATCGTGTCCCGCAGCCACGTGTCGTAGTTCGCGCGCGTGACGAGGAGCTGCAGCTGGCCGAGCGTCGTCTCCCAGGTGGCGGCAGGGGTGACGTCCATCATCGCACCGGGACCTGCGCGCCGCCGCGATCGCGGGAGACGGGGGACGGTGGCGCGCAGCCGCGCAGCGACGGAGACAACACGAATCCCTCCCGACGAATGTCCGGTGACTGCGATGGGGTGCCGGAACCAAACTGAATATCCGGAGGTCGAAGTCCCGAATCGTGCGGGCCGACCTCACCGCGACCCTTGCTCCCTGCCCTGTTGGGGACGGCGCCCACCTTGCCGGTGCCGCGCCGTGTGAGGTGGTGGAAGACCTCAGGACAGAGCGGAGAATACAGGGGAGCTCTCCGACGAGGCAAGGCTTTTATGACGACTTTTTCCCGGAGTTTTCCCCCTTTCCGAAGCCTCGCAACAACCTCGCCCCGCGTTACGCCGGCATATCACATGAACGTGATCACGGCGTCGGCGCGCGTTGCCCTGCCGCCGCATGCACGCCTATGGTGTGGGCGATGGTGACGCCGCGCGGAGGTCATGCGTGAGCGATGCGAGCGTGCTCGCCGCCGAGCCCGCGCGCCCGCTGTCCGTGCGCGCCGTGCGCTTCGTGCGCGCGCACCGCGTCGTGCGCGACGCCTTCGAGCTGGCGCTCGTCGCGCTCGCCTTCCTGCTCTACTTCACCGTGCGCGCGTCGGTCGTCGACCGGCCCGACGAGGCCTTGCGCAACGCGCACCACGTGATCGACCTCGAGCGCGCGCTCGGCTTCTTTTGGGAGCCGCGCCTGCAGTCGATGGTGATCGATCACCGGCTCCTCGTGCGGTTGTTCAACTTCATCTACTTCTGGCTGGACTTCCCGCTGATCGTGGTCTTCGGCATCTGGCTCTACTTCACGCATCGCCACGAGTACACGATCGCGCGCGATGCGCTGCTCTTGTCGGGGGCGATCGCGCTCGTGATCTACAACCTCTACCCGGTGATGCCGCCGCGCCTGCTGCCGGACGGCGAGTTCGTCGGCACGGTCGAAAAGTACAGCCGGTTCAGCTACCAGGCGCAGTCGACGCAGGCCTTCGTGAACCCGTACGCCGCCGTCCCCAGCCTCCACTTCGGCTGGGCGATGGTGATCGGCGGCAGCATCTGGTTCTCGACGCGCAACCCGGCCGCCCGCGGGTTCGGCCTGCTCCTGCCGTGGGCGCAGCTCGCGGCGATCGTCTTCACCGCGAACCACTACATCTTCGATGCCTTCGTGGGGCTGGTCGTCTGCCTCGCCGGCCTGGCGCTCGCCATCGCCATGCAGCGCTGGCTCTACCCGGCCGTGATGCGGGGGCTCGAGCGGCGGCTCGCCGAGGCGCCCTGAGCCCGGCGCGAGGAGGGCGCCGGCATCGATGCGCGGCGCCCTCATCCGGCTCAGTCTCTGGCGGCGGTCAGCAGAAGTTCTCCCAGTCCACGCGGCACTCGTTCTTCGCGATGAAGTTCGTGACGCGGTCCTTGTCGAACTCGGACGTCGGGATATCCTCGACGCGCGTCCAGCTCGACAGCCCGATCGTGCCCTCCGGCAGATCCGTGTCGTGCGCCATCACCACGCGGTCCTTGTTGTTGTCGATGCGCTTGTTGACGATGTCCTTGGTCTGCTGCACCGCGTCCAGACACTGCTGGTCGCCGTCCGCGCAGTTCCAGCCGACGAACACGCCCGCGTGCTCGAGGATGTGCGGGATCGCCTCGCGCGGGATCTCGATGTCGTCCGGGTAGACGTCCGGGTCTGGCGGGATGTCGATCGCCGCGCCGTTGCCGATGTCGACATTGCGCGCGACGTTCAGGTGCCGGCCGGAGGACGGCGGATTGCTCGCGTAACAGTCGGTGCGCGGCGTCGCCGTGCCCGCCGGCGTGCCCGACGTGCCCGTTGCCTCGCCCGCCGCGGTGGATGCGGGTGTCGGCGTCCCGGACGCCGCCGGGGTGCCCGAAGGCTGGGGCGAGCCGGCGCCGGCCGTGCCCGTCGCGCCGCCGAGCGGCGCCGAGCGCTGGTCAGCGGCGGCGGACCGGGGGACGCCCGGGCAGAACGGCGTCTGCGGGCGGTCCACGGTGTAGCCATAAGTGAAGTGCCCGCGGCCCTGGTCGGGCACGTACGTCCCCGGGATGCTGGGGCTGCTGTCCTGCGCGGCCTTCTGCGCCCCGCTCGCGCTCGCGGTGTTGTCGCCCCGCGACTGGATCACCAGATAGGCGAGCAGCGCGACGACGACGACCGCGCCGACCGTGATAGCCAGCGCCATCCACGGCACCTCGCGGCCGACGCGCACCGGTTGCTGCCGGCGTGGCGGCGGCGCGTTCCGCCCCTGCGCGCGGCGGTCCATCCGTCGTTGTTCTCTGCTCATCGCCCCCGGCTCCCACGGTTCGAGGCGGGCCGCGTGGCACCGCCTCGACGTTCTGTCAATCGGGCGAAAGGGTACCGGATTTCCGGCGCGCTCCGACAGGGCCGAAGATCCTGCGCAATACTCGCGCTAGGCGCGCGCGCCGCCGTCCTCGGCCCACCACGCGAGGCCCACCAGTCCGGGGCCGGTGTGCACGCCCATCACCTGGGTGAACTCCGTGACGTACAGCTCTTCGATGCGGGCGCGGCGGGAGATGGCATCGCGCAGGTAGGCGGCGTCGTCGGGGGCGTGCGCATGGTGCACGGCGAGGTGCAGCGGCTGCGCGGCGACCGAGGCTTCGAGCAGGTCGACCATGCGGTCGAGCGCGCGCCGCCGCGTGCGGGTGCGCGCGACGAGCCGGATATCGGCGGCGCTGAAGCGCACGATCGGCTTGAGCTGCAGCACGCCCGCGGCCCACGCCGCCACCCGCGGCACGCGGCCACCCCGCGCCAGGTAGCTCAACGTATCGAGCATCGCGAGCAGCGTCACGCGCTCCGCCATCGCCTCGGCCCGTGCCATCACGTCATCGATCGCGCACCCCACGCGCGCCGCTCGCGCCGCCTCGATGACGACGAACCCCTGCGCCATCGCGGCGTTGCGCGAGTCCATCAGCCGCAGGTCGACGCCGGGTGCCTCGGCCCGCGCGAGGTCGATCGCCTGTCGCGCGGAGTCGTACATCGCGCTGAACTGGCGCGCGACGGTGATGCAGAGCACCGCATCGGCGCCGCGGGCGGCGCGCAGGATGGCGTCGAGGAACATCCCCGGCGAAGGCGCGGCCGTCGTCGGCCGGTCCGCGGAGGTGCGCAGCAGGTCGTAGAATTCGCCGGTGTCCGCCGTCATCGAGTCCACGAACGTGCGTCCGGCGAAGATCAGGTGCAGCGGCACGACGCCGATGCCGTAGCGTTCCGCCACTTCGGGCGGCAGGCAGGCCGTGCTGTCGGTGACGATGGCGACGGTCATGCTGCTCGCAGGGACGCGCGATCCTCGCCCCGGAGGGCGGCCGCCGGGCTGTTCCCGGCAGTGTAGTGCAAGGCCGGGAAGGGCCCACGGCCGCGCGGCCCCCGTTTGCCCGCCTGCAAGCCCTTTGTTATGCTTCCCGACGATAAAGAAGAGAGATAGAGAGAGCAGCAGCACGGAAGGCTGCGGATGGCACTGACGGCCGAGCGCAAAGCATCGATCATCGGCGAGCACAAGACGCATGCGACGGACACGGGTTCCGCCGAGGTGCAAATCGCGCTGCTCACCGAGCGGATCAACCGCCTGACCGAGCACCTCAAGGCGCACAAGCACGACTACCATACGCAGCGGGGCCTGCTGAAACTCGTCGGCCAGCGCCGGCGGCAGCTCGCCTACCTCAACAAGACGGACGTGGCGCGTTACCGCGCGATCCTCGCCCGCCTCGGCCTCCGCAAGTAGGGCACCCGCCCGGCGGAGGCCGAATCATATGCGGCGCGCCAGGGGCCGCCGCGAAGCGAGAAGAGAAGCTGTCCCTTCCGCAACCACCGTCTGCAGGCGCCGCACCGCGCGGCCGGACCGCCCGTATGTCCGGGCAGTCGCCGTCGCCTCGCGGCCGTTGCGCCGTTCGCCCCCGCTCACGGACGGCCCCGGATGGGGCCGCACACCACTTATGGAGGATTGGCACAGATCATGGCTGAGATCCGCACGTTTTCGCGCGAGTTCGGAGGCAAGACCCTCACCATCGAGACGGGGCGCGTCGCGAACCTCGCCGGCGGCGCCGTGACGGTGCGCTACGGCGACACCGTCGTGCTCTGCACGGCGACGATGGCCCGCCACCCACGTCCCGGCGCCGACTTCTTCCCGCTGACCATCGACTTCGAGGAGAAGATGTACGCGATCGGGAAGATCCCCGGCTCGTTCTTCCGGCGCGAAGGGCGGCCTTCGACCGATGCGATCCTCAGCGCGCGCCTCACCGACCGCCCGCTGCGCCCGCTCTTCCCGAAGGGCATGCGCAACGATGTCCAGGTCGTCATCACGGTGCTGTCCGCCGACCGCGAGAACGAGCCCGATGTCCTGGGCACGGTCGGCGCCTCGGCCGCGCTGTCGATCTCGGAGATCCCGTTCGCCGGGCCGGTGAGCTCGGTGCGCGTCGGCTACATCGATGGCCAGTACGTCGTGAACCCGACGTTCGACCAGCTCGAGGCGAGCATGCTCGACATCGTCGTCGCCGGCACGCGCGACGCGATCATGATGGTCGAAGCCGGCGCGCAGGAGGCGCCGGAGGACATCGTCCTCGGTGCGCTCGAGTTCGCGCAGCAGCAGAACCAGGTCCTCATCGAGCTGCAGGAGGAGATGGTCCGGGCGATCCAGCCCACGAAGTGGGAGTTCACGCCGGAGGCGGTGCCGGAGGAGCTCAAGGAGAAGGTCAGCGCCGACCTGAGCGGCCAGGTCGAAGAGTTCCTCGCGCTGGCGAAGGACGAGCGCCAGGGCGCGCTCGACGACCACCGCGCGCGCCTCATCGAGAAGTACGGCGAGGAGTACGGCGAGTCCGCCGTCGCGGCCGCGCTCGATGCCTTCCTGAAGAAGACCGTGCGCGGCTCGATCCTCGACCGCGACCGGCGGCCGGACGGGCGTCACTCGAAGGAGATCCGCCCGATCACGTGCGAG
>DASRHM010000055.1:0-21226 GCA_035650575.1 Dehalococcoidia bacterium
ACCGCCACACCCCCACGAGGCGCCTGCCATAGCCCGCGACCTTCGCATCAACGAGCGCATCCGCGTCCGCGAAGTCCTCGTCATCGACGACGAGGGCAAGAAACTCGGCGTCATCCCGATCCAGCAGGCGCTGGACATGGCGCGCGAGCAGGGCCTCGACCTCGTCGAGGTGGCGCCTCAGGCCAACCCGCCCGTCTGCCGCGTGCTCGACTACGGCAAGTTCAAGTACGAGCAGGCGAAGAAGGAGCGCGAGGCGCACAAGCACCAGAAGCAGGCGGTGCTGCGCGAGGTGCGCTTCAAGCCGAAGATCGGCGTCCACGACATCGACTTCAAGACGCGGCTCGTCGAGAAGCTCCTGCGCGCCGGCGACAAGGTGAAGGTCTCGGTGATGTTCCGCGGGCGCGAGATCACGCACCCGGAGATCGGCCGCGAGCTCCTGCAACGCGTCGCCGGCAACCTCCAGCACGTCGCCACGGTGGAGCGCCAGCCGGCGATGGAGGGGCGGTTCATGAACATGTACCTAACGCCCATCCCGCAGAAGGTCGCCCCGAAGCCGCGCGAGCAGGCCTCTTCGGCCGCATCCGAGAACGGCGCCGCGCCGCCCGCCGAGGGTCCGGCCGATACGGCGATGGCCGCCGCCTTCGAAGCCGCGCGGCCGAAACCGGACGACGCCCCGACGCCATAGCCCGAGCGCAACGCCCGTGCGCCTGCTACACTGCGGCGCCCGGCGTCGCCGGGCATCCACGCGATTACGGACGAGGCACAAGAGCCCATGCCCAAGCTCAAGACCCACAAGGGCGCCGCGCGGCGCTTCAAGATCACCGGCGGCGGCAAGTTCACCCGCCGCAAGGGCGGCATCAGCCACAACCGGACGCGCATGTCGAAGCAGGCCCGCCGCCAGATCGACGAGATGATGGTCGTGAGCCGCCCCGCGCAGCGCGTCCTGCGCAAGCTCATGCCCTACGCGAAGGGCCGCTAGCGCCGTCCCGCGGACGCGCCGCCGCGTGAAACCAGGTGCGGCGGGGCGCCATGTGAGCGGGGCGCAGGGGGCTAGCCCCCGCCGGGGGTTCGGGGGTGTGTCCCCGATCAATCCAGACAGAGCAGCGCGCCAGCGATGCGCATCGCCGGCGACGCACGATCGGCCGGGGAATCAGCAGCGAAGCGAGAAGCACGACATGCCACGAGTGAAGCGCGGAGTCACCGCCCGGGCACGGCACAAGAAGATCCTCGAGATGGCGAAGGGCCACAAGGGCCAGCGCCACCGCGTCTTCCGCCGCGCCAACGAATCCGTCCTCCACGCGCTCGACTACGCCTACCGGCACCGCCGCGAGCGCAAGGCGGACTTCCGCAAGCTCTGGATCGCCCGCATCAACGCCGCCGCGCGCCTCAACGGCACCACCTACAGCCGGCTGATCGATGGCCTCGCGAAGGCCGGCATCGCCGTCGACCGCAAGGTGCTCGCCGACCTCGCCGTGCGCGAGCCGCAGGCGTTCGCGGCGCTCGCGCAGAAGGCCGGCGCGCCCGGCGCCTGAGATGCCCGAAGGCCCGGCGGCCGAGCACGCCGTTGTCCTCTACACCCAGGCCGCCTGCGAGTTCTCGGAGATGGTGCGCCTCCACCTCGAGTCGCGCGGCCAGCGCTACACCGAGCGCGACATCGACCTCGACCCCGCCGCGCGCGAGGAGCTCCTCGGCTTCGGCGCCAGCGGCACGCCCGTGACCGTGATCGATGGCGAGGTCGTCGTCGGCTTCGACGAGGAGGCGATCGACGAGCTCCTCGGCTTCACCCCCTACAACCCGCCCGAAGACCTCACCGGCCTCCGTCTCGACGACGCCTGAGGCAGGGCGCAGGGCTGGTTGCACGTCGCAGGTGGCTGCTTGGGGGTCGCACGTCAGGGGCGTCCCCCACCAACCCGACGATGCCAGGCGCAGCAGCGCGAGAGCGATGCGCAGCCGGCCGGGTGGCGCGGGCTGGGCCTACCCGCCGCGGAGCACCGCCCCGAACTCCCGCTCCAGCCGCCCGACGAGCTTCCGCTGCGCCTCCGCCACCTCCTCGTCCGTCAGCGTGTGCGTGTCCGACTGCCAGTCGACCGCGAACGCCACTGATTTCTTCCCGGCCGGCACCTGGTCGCCGGTGTAGACGTCGAACACCTGCGCCCGCCGCACCAGCGGCGCGGCCTCGATGACGCGCTGCAGCGCCGCCGCCGGCAGCGCCGCATCGACGATCAGCGCCAGGTCCTGCTCCACCGCCGGGAATCGCGAGACGTCGTGCATCTGCTTGCGCCGCCGCGCCAGCGGCAGCACATCGTCGAGCACGAGCTCGAAGAGATAGGCGTCCTGCTCGATCTCGAACTCCCCCGCGACGGCGGGATGCACCTGCCCGATGACGCCGATGCGCGCGCCCCCGGCGCGCACTTCCGCCGTCCGTCCCGCTGCGAAGCCGTGCTCCACCGCCGCCGCGTACTCCGCCTCCACGCCCAGGCCGTCGAGCAGATCGTGCAGGTAGGCCTTCGCGTCGAAGAAGTCGAGCGGCTCGTCGCCGGGGCGCCCCCAGCGGTCCGGGCGCATGCCGCTGACGACGGCGCACACGACCTCGCGCTCTTCCGGAAGCGCCTCCTCGCCCGCCGGCCGCCCGCTCTCCGGCAGGCGCTCGTCCGGGCGCAGGTAGACGCGCGCCGTCTCGAACAGCGCGATCGGCCCCTTCTCGAACCGGAGGTTCGCCGCCAGCGTTTGCAGTGCGCTCGCGCGCAGCGTCGGCCGCAGGTATTCGTGCTCGGCGCTGATCGGGTTGACGACGCGCAGCGGCGGGTACGTCGCAAGCTCTTCGCGCGGCATCACCTTCGCCAGCGCCTCTAGCGTCGTCAGCGCGTACGTGATGATCTCCTGCATGCCGGCGTCGGCGAGCAGGTCGCGCGCCCGCTCGCGCAGCTCGCGCAGCGGCTGCGGCAGCGGCGGCGGCACGCGGCCTGCGAGCGGCTCCGCCGGGATCTCGTCGTAGCCGATGACGCGCGCCACTTCCTCCGCGACGTCATCCGCGATGCGCACGTCCGGGCGCCAGTAGGGCACGCGCACCACGTAGCGGTCCGGTGGCACCCAGCGCGCGGAGAAGCCCAGCGCGGTCAGCGCCTCGCGCACCTTCGCCGTCGGCGGGTCGATGCCCAGCACCTGCGCGATGCGCGCGCGCGTCACTTCGACCCGCGCCTCTTTCGCCTTCCGGGGGTAGACGTCGATGCTTTCCGCGAGCGCCGTGCCCCCGCACACTTCGACGAGCAGCTTGGTCGCCCGCTGCGACGCGATCGCCGCCAGCTCTGCCGGCAGCCCCTTCTCGAACCGCGACGACGCCTCGCTCCGCGCCTTCAAGCGCGTGCTCGTGCGCCGGATGTTCGGACCCGAGAACGTCGCCGCTTCCAGCAGCACGTCCACGGTGCGCTCCGTCACCTCGCTCTCGAGCCCGCCGATGACGCCGGCGAGCGCCACCGGCCCGCGCTCGTCCGCGATGACCAGCATGTCGTGCGTCAGCGTGCGCTCCTCGCCGTCGAGCGTCGTGAAGCGCTCGCCCTCGCGCGCGCGCCGGACGATGATGTGGTGCCCCGCGATCCGCGCGTAGTCGAACGCGTGCAGGGGCTGCCCCAGCTCCAGCATCACGTAGTTCGTCACGTCGACGACGTTGTTGATCGGCCGCTGACCCAGCGCGACGAGCCGCTCCTGCATCCACTGCGGCGATGGCCCGAGCTGCACGCCTTTCACGACCGTCGCCACGTAGCGCGCGCACAGGTCCGGGTCCGCGATCTCCACCTTCGCGTGGCCGGCGACCGGCCCGCCCGTCGCCTCGTACGCCAGCGACGGCTCGCGCACCGTCGCGCCCGTGAGCGCGGCGACCTCCCGCGCGATGCCCAGCACGGACAGCCAGTCCGCGCGGTTCGGCGTCACGCTCAGCTCGAAGATCACGTCGCCCAGCACGCCGGCGAGCGGCGCCCCCACCGGCGCGTCGCCCGGGAGCACGAGGATCCCCTCGTGATTCTCGGACAGCCCCAGCTCGCGCTCGCTCAGCACCATTCCCGCCGACTCGATGCCGCGGATCACCGCCGGCTTCAGCACCGCCGGCTTGCCCGAGTGCCCGTCGTAGACGCGCGCGCCGACCGTGGCGAACGCGACGTGTTGGCCCTCCGCGAGGTTCGGCGCACCGCAGACCACCGTGTGCCGTTCGCCGCCGCCCAGGTCCACCGTCGCCAGCCGCAGGCGGTCGGCGTTCGGATGCGGCTCGACCGCCGCCACGCGCGCGACCCGGATCTCGCTGCCCCAGTCGCCGCCGGTGCGCGTGATCGTGTCCACGGCGAGCCCCGCCATCGTCAGGCGCGCGGCCAGGTCCTCCGGCGCCAGGCGCAGGTCGACGTACTCGCTCAACCACTTCAGGGAGGCGCGCATTCGTGCCCTCTAGAACTGCCGCAGCATCCGCAGGTCGTTCTGGTAGAAGAAGCGCATGTCCGGCACGCCGTAGAGCTGCATCGCCAGCCGCTCCGTGCCCATCCCCGCCGCGAACCCCGTATAGCGCTCCGGGTCGATGCCCATGTTCGCCAGGATCTCCGGGTGCACCATCCCGGCGCCCCCCATCTCGATCCAGCCGGTGCCGTGGCACGTCGCGCAGCCGGCGCCTGAGCAGACGAAGCAGTCCATCGCCACCTCGGCGCCCGGCTCGACGAACGGGAAGTACGAGCACTGCAGTCGGATCCGCCGCTCCGGCCCGAACAGCCGCTGCATCATCCCCAGCAGCGTCCCCTTCAGGTGCGTCAGCGACAGCCCCTCGTCGACCGCCAGCACCTCCACCTGCGTCATCATCCACTCGTGCGTCGTGTCCGTCGCCTCGAAGCGGTACGCCCGCCCCGGCACGGCGACGCGGATCGGCGGCCCGTGTTGCTCCATGATCCGGATCTGCGCTGGCGACGTGTGCGTGCGCAGGAGCACCGGCCGCCGTCCGTCGGCGTCGTGGTCCACCCAGAGCGTGTCCCACATGTCCCGCGCAGGATGATCCGCCGGGATGCGCAGCGCCTCGAAGTTGTAGTAGTCCAGCTCGACCTCGGGCCCTTCGTAGATCGAGAACCCCATCGATGCGAACGCGTTGAGGATCTGGCGCAGCGTCTGGGTGACCGGGTGCAGGCGCCCGCGCGGGTGCGGCCGCGGCGGCAGCGTCACGTCGATGCGGCCCGTCTCGAGCGTGCGCGCGACCTCGGCCGCCCGCAGCGCCTCCGCCCGCGCTTCGAACGCAGCCTCGAGCTCCTGCTTGAGCGCGTTCGCCGCGGCACCCGCCGTCCTGCGCTCCTCGACCGGCAGCGATGCGAGCCCGCGCAGCACGCCGGTGAGCCGCCCCTTGCGTCCGAGGTACTCGACGCGCCATGCGTCCAGCGCGCGCATGTCCGGCGCCGCATCGAGCGATGCGAGGGCATCGGTGCGCAGCTGCTGTACCGTCTCGTCTGCCATCACGCCACCATCCCGGAGGGCGCACCAGTATAGGCACGCCCGTGCGTAGCCGCTCGTACCGCCCGCTCGATGGCCCGCGGCCGACCGCCCTGCGCCCCGCGAGCAACCTGCGGCGCGGGACCAACACTACCCGCCATAAGAATCACGCCCTGTACGCGCGCCGGCGGCTAGAATGGCGCAGGATGGGCTCCGCCGAGGACACCACGCTCCGCCGTACCCCCCTCTACGACCTGCACGAGCGCCAGGGCGCGCGCATCGTCCCCTTCGCGGGCTGGGCGATGCCGGTGCAGTACCGCGGCATCGTCGAGGAGCACCACGCCGTCCGCCGCCGTGCCGGCGTCTTCGACGTCTCGCACATGGGACGCCTGTTCGTCGTCGGCGCGCAGGCCGGCGCGCAGCTGCGCGGCGCGCTGACCTACGATGTCGCATCGCTCCCCGAGGGCCGCGGGCACTACACGCTGCTCTGCAACGAGCGCGGCGGCATCATCGACGACCCGTACGTGTACCGGCTCGACGCCGAGCGCTTCCTCGTCGTCGGCAACGCCGCGAACGCCGGCCGCGACCGCGACGAGATCGCGGCGCGCGTCGGCGGCCGCGCGGAGCTGCTCGACCGGCAGGAGCAGACGGTGATGCTCGCCGTGCAGGGACCGGCGGCAGGCGGCTACCTCGCCCGGCTGCTCGGGCCGGAGGTCGCCGCGCTCGCGAAGCGCGCCTGCACCGAGCTGCCGTACATGCGGTACAAGCTCTTCGTCTCGCGCACCGGTTACACCGGCGAGGACGGTTTCGAGCTCGTCACCTCCGCCGAGGCTGGCCGCGCGGTCTGGCGCCAGTTGCTCGCCGAAGGCGTCGAGCCCTGTGGCCTCGGCGCGCGCGACACCCTGCGCCTCGAAGCGGCGCTGCCGCTGTGGGGGCAGGACATCGACGAAGACACGAATCCGTACGAGGCCGGCCTCGGCTGGGTCGTCTCGCTCGACGACGGCGCCGACTTCGCGGGACGCCCCGCCCTCCTGCGCCTGCGCGACGAGAAGCCCGCTCGCAGGCTCGCCTGTCTGCGCGCGGACGAGCGTGGGGGCGTCATGCGCCACGGTTACGCCGTCCTGCGCGACGGCGCGCGCGTGGGCGACGTGACGAGCGGCGGCTTCTCGCCGACGCTCGAGACGAGCATCGCCATGGCCTACCTGCCGGCGTCCCTCGCGCGCGAGGGTACCGCGCTCGCTGTAGACGTGCGCGGGCGCGCGCTTCCCGTGACCGTCGTGCGCCGCCCGTTCGTCCCGCACGCCGAAGCCCGCATGGAGAAGATCGCCTGACCGCGCGCGAGACGTCGCAGGCCGGCGCCGAGAAGGGACGCGATGCCAACGCCCGATGACCGCCGCTACACGAAAGAGCACGAGTGGGTGCGCCTCGATGGCGAGACCGCGCGCATCGGCATCACCGAGTACGCCCAGGACCAGCTCGGCGACATCGTCTACGTCGACCTGCCCGAGGCGGGCGAGCATCTCGACCAGTTCGGCAAGCTCGGCGAGATCGAGTCGGTCAAGGCCGTCTCGGATCTCTTCGCGCCGGTCTCCGGCGACGTCCTGAGCACGAACCACGCGATCGTCGAGCACCCCGAGCTGGTGAACAGCAGCCCCTACGACGAAGGCTGGCTGCTCGAGCTGCGCGTCGCCGACCCCGCCGAGCTCGACAAGCTGCTCTCGGCGCGGGAGTACGACGCCTTCACAGAGGGCGAGGCCAAGGACGAGGCGATGCGCCCCTGAGGCGCGCGCGAGCCCCGCGGGCCGGCGAGGGGCTGTCGACGCGCGGTGCGGGCCGGCCGTAGCACGGAGGCAGGCGGGCAGTGACGCTGGAAGTGCGGCCGCGCGCCGCGATCGAGGACATGGCGCAACATCCATACGTGCCGCTGACCGACGCCGACCGCGAGGAGATGCTGCGCGTCGTTGGCGCCGCCTCCAGCCGCGAGTTGTTCGACGACATCCCCGATGCGTACCGCGATCCCGCGCTGCGGCTCCCCGACCCGCTCAGCGAGCTCGAGCTGATCGATGAACTGCGCGCGCTCGCCGCCCGAGACCGCACCGCGGCTGACCATGCCTGCTTCCTCGGCGCCGGCGCCTACCGTCATTTCCGCCCCGCGCTCGTCGATGCGCTCGTGAACCGCGGCGAGTTCCTCACCAGCTACACGCCGTATCAGCCGGAGGTGAGCCAGGGCACGCTGCAGACGATCTTCGAGTTCCAGTCGCTGGTCTGCGAGCTGACCGGCATGGACGTCGCCAACGCCGGCATGTACGACGGCGCCTCGGCGCTCGCGGAGGCGTGCCTGATGGCCTGCGCGATCACCGGCCGCCGGCGCGTCGCCGTCTCGGCGCGCGTGCACCCGCACTGGATCGCGGTCGTGCGCGCGTACGCCGAGGGGCGCGATATCGCCGTCGATGTGCAGCCGCACGACGCGTTCGACCTGGCCGAGGCGCACGCGTGCCTCGCCGTCCAGCAGCCCGACTTCCTCGGCCGCCTCGCGCCGCACGCCGCGCAGTGGGCCGAAGCCGCGCACGCGCGCGGCGCGCTCTTCATCGTCGCCGCGGACCCCGTGAGCCTCGGGCTCTTTCGCCCGCCCGCCGACTACGGCGCCGACATCGTCGTCGCCGAAGGCCAGTCGCTCGGCGTCCCGCTCTCGTTCGGCGGGCCGTACGTCGGGCTCTTCGCGTGCCGGGACCGCTACGTGCGGCAGATGCCCGGGCGCATCGTCGGCCAGACGCAGGACCTCGAAGGCCGCACGGGCTACGTGCTGACGCTGCAGACGCGCGAGCAGCACATCCGGCGCGAGCGCGCGACGAGCAACATCTGCACGAGCCAGCAACTCGTCGCGCTCGCCGCGACCGTCTGGCTCGAGACGCTCGGACCGCGCGGCCTCCGCCGCATCGCCGAGCTCTGCTACGAGAAGGCACACTACGCCGCCGACCGCATCGACGCGCTCGACGGTTACGCGGTCGAACGTGACGAGCCGTTCTTCCACGAGTTCGTCGTCCGCACGCCCGTGCCCGTGCCGGAGCTCCAGCGCCGCCTGCGCGCCCGGCGCATCATCGGCGGCTTCGACGTGTCGGAGGCCGGCGCGCACCGCATGCTGCTGTGCGTCACCGAGATGAACGCGCGCGCCGAGATCGACGCGCTGCTGGAGGCGCTCGCCGATGACTGAGCCGACCGCCATCGAGCGCTCGCGCCCCGGACGCATCGGCGTCGGCCTGCCGGCGAGCGACGTCCCCGCGCAGCCCGCGCCGCCGCGGGACCTGCTGCGCCGCGATCTGCGCCTCCCCGAGCTCGCCCAGCTCGATGTCGTCCGCCACTTCACCCGCCTCTCGCAGATGAACTGGGCGATCGACACGCACATGTACCCGCTCGGCTCCTGCACGATGAAGCTCAACCCCAAGGTCGATGACTTCGTCGCCGCGCTCCCCGGATTCGCCGAGGCGCACCCGATGCAGCCCGCCGAGGACGCGCAGGGCGCGCTCGCGCTCATGCACGGCCTGCAGGAGATGCTCGCCGAGATCACCGGCATGGCCGGCACGGCGCTGGCGCCGATGGCCGGCGCGCAGGGGGAGTTCGCCGGCGTCCGCGTGATCCAGGCGTGGCTCGCGGACCGCGGCGAAGCCGCGCGCCGCACGGTGCTCGTGCCCGACTCCGCGCACGGCACGAACCCGGCGACCGCCGCGATGGCCGGGTTCGAGGTCGTCGCCGTGAAGGCGCGGCCCGATGGCGACATGGACCTCGACGACCTGCGCGCGGCGCTCGAGCGCCACGGCCACGCCGTTGCCGCGCTGATGATCACGCTGCCCAGCACGCTCGGGCTCTTCGACCGCAACATCGCGCGGATCGCGGAGATGGTGCACGCGCACGGCGCGCAGATGTACGGCGACGGCGCGAATCTCAACGCCATGCTCGGGCAGGTCAAGCCCGGCGACCTCGGCTTCGACGTCATGCACATCAACCTGCACAAGACGTTCAGCACGCCGCACGGCGGCGGCGGGCCCGGCGCCGGGCCGATCGCGGTCAAGGAGCACCTCCTCCCGTACCTGCCCGCGCCCGTCGTCGCCCGGCGCGACGCGGGCGGCGTGCCGGCGCACCTGCGTGCGGCCGGCGACGCCGCGTTCGCGCTCGTCGACCC
Organism: Dehalococcoidia bacterium; assembly: GCA_035650575.1. Lineage (GTDB taxonomy): Bacteria > Chloroflexota > Dehalococcoidia > DSTF01 > JACRBR01 > DASRHM01. Next base: position 9,626 of record DASRHM010000055.1, read on the forward strand.
CGAGCGCACGGTCGGCCGCATGGGCGCGTTCCACGGCAACTTCGGCGTGCTCGCGCGCGCCTATGCCTACATCCGCAGCCTCGGCGCCGAAGGCCTGCGGGCGATCAGCGAGGGGGCGGTGCTCAACGCGAACTACATCCAGGCGCGGCTGCGCGACGCCTACGACCTGCCGTACGACCGACGCTGCATGCACGAGGTCGTCTTCTCCGGCCGTCGCCAGAAGCAGGCGTCCGGCGTGCGCACGCTGGATATCGCCAAGCGGCTCATCGACTACGGCTTCCACCCGCCGACGGTGTACTTCCCGCTCGTCGTCGACGAGGCGCTGATGGTCGAGCCGACGGAGAGCGAGTCGAAGGAGACGATCGACGCCTTCTGCGATGCGATGCTCGCGATCGCGGAGGAGGTGCGCACGGATCCGCAGCTCCTGCGCGACGCCCCGCACACGGCGCCGCTGCGTCGCCTCGACGAAGCCACGGCAGCCCGCAAGCCGAGGCTGCGCTGGTAGACAGGGTATCTGGAACAGAACTGGTGTGCTAGGATAGCCGACATGTATGAGCTTGCCGAACCGGCGCTGGCTGAACATTTCGACCTAGATGCGCCGTTCCCCACGAGCCACGAACTGCACTTGGGCGACGCTCGTCGGCTAGATGCACTCGGTGATGCCTCGGTTCATCTCGTCGTCACGTCGCCCCCCTACGGCAACCTGAAGCGATATCCGACCAGGGATGGCCAGCTCGGAAACATCGCGTCATACGAGGAATTTCTCGACGAGCTGGACGATGTTTGGCGAGAGTGCGAACGCGTCCTAGTCCCGGGAGGTCGCATCTGCGCCGTGGTAGGCGACGTTTGCTTATCGCGGCGGCGCGCGGGGCGCCACCACGTTCTGCCACTTGCCGCGGACATTCAGGTGCGTGCGCGCGGGCTAGGACTAGACGTGCTGACACCAATCATTTGGCTCAAGGTAGCCAATATCAAGCTCGAGGCGAGCAAGAGCTCACGCTTCCTCGGCAAACCTTATCTGCCCAATGGTGTGATCAAGAACGACCGGGAGACGATTGTTATGCTGCGCAAGCCAGGCGGTTATCGCAAGCCGTCGGCTGAAATGGAAGCGAACAGTCGAATCGCCAAGGACGACTACTTTAGGTGGTTCTCGCCCGTCTGGTCCGACGTGACTGGTGCAAGTACGCGCGATCACCCCGCTCCATATCCTGTTGAGATCCCGCGGCGATTGATCTCGATGTACTCATTCGTCGGCGACACGGTCGTAGATCCCTTCGGCGGAACGGGGACCACGGCATATGCGGCCGCATTGACAGGGCGGAATTCGATTTCAGTCGATATCGAGCCCGAGTACTTTCTCCATGCTCGCCGACGACTGCTGCGCCTCGTGGGCGAACGGACGCAGCAAAGACTGCTCGATAAGCGCAATCGGTACATGGCCACCAAGGTTCGGCGATTGCGTAGAGCTCAAGTCGATGCCTCTTCCTGAAACGTTCATTCAGCATCTTCGCGACGCTGGTTATCACCCGCGATCTGACAAGCACTCGAATGCGCTGGCAGCGGCGATCGTTCAGGACTTGATTGAGCGCTGCGAACCGATTGAGCGCAACGCGCGAGAGGGACGACTTGTCTATCAGCTCAACATGGATCTGCGGTTTGGGACGTCGACATGGAATGTTGATCTTGTGCTCGGAACCCCACCTCGTCCCGTAGGTGCTGCCGGTGTGCCGATCGTGAAGGCAACGCCGAGCACGGTTCAGGTCGCGATCGAAATCAAGGGCGTGATGACCGAGCATCGGAAGGCGGTCAAGAACCGCAAACGTGATTTTGAGGCACACCACGACCATGTGCATCGATATAACAGACATGCGATTGCGGGCGCAGTGATGGTGATTAACTCTGCTCCGAGATTCCAGTCGCCATTGCGTCCGGAGGTGAGCCTGCATCCCGACCCGGTGCACGTTGTGGAGCATTGTCTCAATGAGATGCGGAACGTTGCGGAGCGAGCCGGCGACGGCCCAGGGATGGATGCCAAGTGCGCGATCGTGGTGGATTTCGATAACATTGACTGGGCGGCCGGGAAGTACCTCAGCATTCCACCAGCACCTCGGGCCGGTGATCCGCTTCACTACGACAGCTTCCTACAGCGTCTTTGTGAGGAGTACCGCGAGCGCTTCGGGCGTTAATCCCCGCCGATCGCGCCGCGCTCGCGCAGCGCGGCGATGCGCGCGTCGCTGAGGCCGAACTCCCGTAGCACTTCTTCCGTGTGCTCGCCGAGCAGCGGCGCGCGGCGGTCGACGCGCATCGGCCGCGCGTCCCAGCGAATCAGCGCGCCGGGCTGGCGGATGTGCCCCCAGCGCGGATGCTCGTAGTCCGCCCAGAGGTCGTTCGCGACGAACTGCGGATGCTCGAACAGCTCGTCGACGCGCAGGCACGGAGCCGCCGGCACGCCCGCCTCGCGCAGCGCTGCGAGCACGTCGTCCGCGTCGCGCCCGGCGATGCGCGCGGCGATGCGCTGCGCCAGGGCGCCGTGCGCCGGCTCGCGCAGGAGCGGCGCGCCATCGCCCGCCTCGCCGTCGAGCGCGAGGTCGAGCGCCCGCGCCAGCGCGAGCGCGTGCGCCGGCGTCGCGCAGGACACCATCAGCGAGCGGTCGCGCGCCTCGTAGATCCGGTACAGCGCTGAGAGCCCGCGCAGGTCGCGCGCGCCCGGCGGGTCGGGCGGGCGTCCCTCGTAGAACGCGAACTCGCCCGCCTGCACCGTCAGCGCGCTGTGCAGCAGCGAGGTCTCGACGCGCTGGCCGCGGCCCGTGCGCTCGCGCGCGACGAGCGCGCAGAGCACGCCGTATGCCGCGCTCAGCGCCGTCGTGAAGTCGCAGACCGCGAGCTGCAGGTACACCGGCTCGCCCTCCGGCCCGCCCTGCGCGCGCATCAGCCCGGACCGCGCCTGGAACAGCGGGTCGAAGCCGGGCAGGTGCGCATACGGCCCCGTCGGCCCGTAGCCGGTCACCGAGCAGTGGATCAGCCGCGGGTTGCGCGCGTGCAACGCGTCCCAGCCGATGCCCAGGCGCTCCATCACCCCGGCGCGGAAGTTGTCGACGACGACGTCCGCGCGCTCCGCCATCTCGAGCAGCAGCTCGCGCCCCTCCGCTTGCTTGACGTCGATGACGATGCCGCGCTTCCCCCGGTTCGACCCGAGGAACGCGAGCCCGGACGTGCGCCAGCCGTCGCCGTCCGGGCTCTCGATTTTGATCACGTTGGCGCCCATGTCGGCGAGCAGCGCCGGGCAGTTGGCGCCGGCGATGAACCCGCTCAGGTCCAGCACCGTTACGCCATCGAGCGGCGCGCGCCCACGCGCCGGATGCTCCGCCGTCGCGGCGTCCGCTGACGGGAGAGGCAGCGCATCGACCAGCGCCTGGTCCGCCCCCGGCAGCGGCGCCGGCCCCCGCACGCGCCCGGGCGTGTCGCCGAGATTCACGCAGACGTTCATCTGCAGCACGCGGCCAACTTCCGGGTCGTCCAGCTCGACGAGCATGCCGTTGTGCGCCACCTGGGGGTCGCGGACGAACTCCTCGCGCGTCAACGCCGGCGCGCGCGGGACGTTCGCCTCCTCGAGGATGCGCAGCCACTCGTCGCGCGGCTTCGTCGCGAACGCCGCATCGACCCGCCGCGCCAGCTCGCGCCGGTCGTCGAGGTTCGCGATGCCGAGCGGCGCGCCGTCGAACCGCGCGTCGGCGAGGCAGTCTTCCAGGCCGATCGCGACGGCGAGGCTCGCCCAGAACGGCGGCGTCAGCGCGCCGGAGAACAGCCACTCGCCGTCTGAGCCGCGCACGAGGCGGTACGTCGGGATCGGGCCGCGCGGGTCGGCGTGCCCGGCCAGCCGCATCACGTTCTCGCCGCGCAGGAACGCGATCGTCTCCATGAACAGCAGCCCGGCGATGCCGGATACCTCGAACGCGTCGCCGGCGCCGCTCGTGTCGCGCGCGTAGAGCGTCGCGACGGCGGCGTTCGCGGCGAGGATCCCCTGCGCGTACCCCGCCGCGGGCAGGTTCACGAACACCGGCGGGTCCTCGTAGCGGTACTGCGCGTCCTGGATCGCGGCGAGCGCCTGGACGAGCCCTTCGTCCGGCGGCAGGTCCGCGAACGGCCCGCGTGCGCCGTACGCCGGCAGATAGCCGACGCAGAGCCGCCGATGCCGCGCGCGAAACGCGTCCGCAGCGAAGCCTCGCCGCGCGTCCGCGCCCGGTGGCCAGTCGTGCAGGAACAGGTCCGCCGTCGCGATCAGCGCCGCCAGCCGATCGCGCCCGTGCGCGGCGTCGACATCGAGCAGCACCGAGCGCTTGCCGCGCGCCAGCACGTGAAACGCGGGCGTACCCCGCAGCGCGTGACCGCCGGGCGGCTCCACGCACACGACCTCGGCGCCCATGTCAGCGAGCAGCATCGACGCCATCGCGCCGCCGACGCCGGCCGTCGCATCGACCACGCGCACGCCCGCGAGCGCGCCGAATGCCATCTCGTCACCCATCGCCGCAGTCTAGCCGCGCTCAGCGATTCGATCATTTTGCGCGGGCGACGCCCGACACGGGGTGGAGGGGCTCTAGACCCCCTGGCGGCGGGGCGCGTCGGGGCGGACACGCGCGCCGCGCTCGGGGCGCGGCGGCTCGAAACGCCATGACGACCTCAAGCGAGCAGGGGCGCGATCGCCGTCGGGCGCCGGTCCGCCCACGGCGCGATCTGCTCGAACGCGCGGGCGGCGCGCAGCACCATCGCGTCCTCGTACGCGCGGCCCACGATCTGCAGCCCGACGGGCAGCCCCTGCGCATCGAACCCGCAGGGCACCGAGGCAGCGGGCTGGCCGGTCATGTTGAACGGCACCGTGAAGGGCGACCAGCCGAACGGCGGGAAGTCGACGTCCCCGACCTTCGCCGGCGGCTCGCCGACGGGGAACGCCGTGACCGACAGCGCGGGCGTCAGGAGCAGGTCGTACGTCTCGTGGAAGCGCTGCATCTCGCTCCACAGCGCCATGCGGCGATGCTGCGCGCGCACGTAGTCGGCGCCGCTCACCTTTCGCCCGTAGTCGAGGAACGCGTTGGCGGCGTCGCCGGTCTGCGCGAGCTGCTCTGGAGTGAGCTCGCCGAGCCAGATCGCGTCGTGGGTCGCCGCCAGCGTCATGAAGGTGCCGTCCGCGGACGGGTTCTCGAGCCGGAGCGGGGCTTCTTCGACGGTGCAGCCGAGCTCCGAGAAGCGCAGCGCCGCGCGCTCGCAGATCGCGCGCACCTCCGCCCCGACGCGCGCGTAGCCGAGGTCCGGCGACCAGCCGACGCGCAGGCCGCGCACGCCGCGCTCCACCTCGGCGAGGAACGAGCCCGGATAGTCGGCGACGGAGTACGGGTCCGAAGGCTCGTGCCCGGCGATCACGTCGAGCATCAGCGCCGCGTCGGCGACGGTGCGCGTCATCGGTCCGCGGTGCGTGATCGTGCTCCAGCCGCCGGGGTTGCGGGGCACGCGCCCGTACGTCGGCTTCAGCCCGAAGATGCCGCACAGCGACGCCGGGATGCGGATGCTGCCGCCGCCGTCGCTGCCGAGCGCGAGCGGCCCCAGCCCCGCCGCGACGGCCGATGCGGCGCCCCCGCTCGAGCCGCCCGGCGTGCGCCGCAGGTCCCACGGGTTGTACGTCGCGCCGAAGAGGAGGTTCTCCGTCGTCGGCAGCATCCCGAATTCGGGCGTGTTCGTCTTGCCCAGGTGCACGCCGCCGGCATCCAGCAGGCGCTTCGCCGAGAACTCGTAGCCCTCGGCGATGCGGTCGCGGTAGATCTTCGAGCCCTTCGTCGTCGGCAGGCCCTGGACGTCGAACAGGTCCTTGATCGAGAGCGGCACGCCGTGCAACGGGCCGAGCGCGTCGCCGCGCATCACGGCGGCTTCCGCCGCCTTCGCCTGCGCGCGCGCCATCTCGGGCGTTACGAGGCAATAGGCATTGAGCGCGGGGTTGAGCGCCTCGATGCGCGCGAGCAGCGCGTCCGTGACCTCGACGGGCGACAGGCGCCTGTCGCGGACCGCCTGCGCCATCTCCGTCGCCGGCATCCAGGCGATGTCGTCGTGCGTGCCCGTGCCCATCGGCCCCTCCCGCGTGCCCTCTGGTATCATCGCCGCACTATGCGGATCAGCATCGATACGTTCAACCGCGGCCGCGACCTCGACGCCGCGGCGGCGCTGCTTGCCGGGCGCCAGAAGCGCGACCGCGCGCGCGAGCCGCTGCTCCCCGCGCGCTACGAGGACCCGGCGGCGTGCCGCGAGCTGGTCGCGGCCGAGCTCGACGAAGAGCGGGCGGTCGGCGTCATCGCGCGGGCGGAGGGCGAGCCGGTCGGCTTCATGGTCATGACGGCGAACCTGTTCCACCCGACGAGCATGGTCGCGGGCTTTTTCCCCTCGCGCCCCGCTTCGATCGGCTACGCCGGGCACGCCGCGCGCGAGGACGTGGCGTTCGACGCCACGCGCGCGATGTACGCCGCGCTGGCGGACGACTTCGTGCGGCGCGGTTTCTTCGACCACCTCGTGTACATCGCCCCCCGCGATCCGGTGCTGAACGAGGCGTGGGCATCGCTCGGCTTCGGGCGCGCGCTGACGGCGGCGATCCGCGGCGTGGAGCCGGTCGCGGGCGAGGGCGCGCCCGGCATCGAAGTGCATGCGGCGGCGGCCGAGGACGCGGAGGTGATCTTCGCGCTGAACGATGAGCTTTCGGTGCACCACAGCCGGGCGCCGATCTTCATGCCGCTCCTGCGCGAGGCGGAGGCGGGGAGCCATGAGTTCCAGCGCTCGTTGCTCGCGGAGCCCGAGGCGAACCCGCACTTCGTCGCGTATCGCGACGGCGTGCCGGTCGCGATGAACACGTTCATGGCGCCGGGCTGGATCTCGCGCCTGATCGCGCCGGAGAAGACGATCTACCTCTACCAGGGCGTCGTCTCCGAGGACGCGCGCGGCGGCGGCGTCGGCACCGCGGTGCTGAAGGCGGGCATCGACTGGGCGCGCTCGCAGGGGTACGAGCACGTCGCGCTGCACTTCGCCTCGGCGAACATCCCGGGCGCGCGCTTCTGGCAGGGCCAGGGCTTCCGGCCGGTCGAGCACCGCTACGTGCGCCACATCGACGAGCGCATCGCCTGGGCGCGGGAGTAGGGTGGCGGCCGAGCGCGGAGGGCCGCGGTTGCCTGCACGCCCCTCGTGCTGCGCGGTTCTCATCCGAAGGTGGACGATGGCGGACGGACGGTGGAGCCCCGCCCGCCAGGTGCGGTCCGCAGCCGACACAGATTTCGCAGATGGCGTGCCGGGGGTGATCAATTTGTCACACGTGTGACAAATTGATCAGTGACACGTTTTGCCTGGACGTCCCTGCAGCGCCTACCGGTCGCCGCCCGAGCGCCTGCGATCGGCACGCAACGTCCCCCTCGGCTGATACCATCCGCTCGATGAAGGTCGAACTGCCGTACGGCGAGCGCGGCACGAAGATAACGGTGCCGGACGACGCGACGGTGCTGTTGCCGAACGCGACGGCGCCGCTCGCGGACGCCGAGGCCGCGGTCCGGGGCGCGATCGCCGAGCCGACCGGCTGTGCGCCGCTGGCGCGCATCGCACGGGGGGCGCGGCGGGCGGCGATCGTGGTGTCCGACGTCACGCGGCCGGTGCCGAACGCGGTGCTGCTACCGCCGGTGCTCGAGACCATCGAAGCGGCCGGCGTGGCGTACGACGCGATCACGATCGTCATCGGCACGGGCCTGCACCGGGTGTCGCGCGACGACGAGCGAGTGCGCATCCTCGGGCCGGAGATCGCGGCGGCGTACCGGATCGTGGATCACGATGCGCGCGACGCCTCGCAGCATCGCCATCTGCTCACGACGCCGCGGGGGGTCGACGTTCGGCTCAACGCCGCGTACCTCGAGGCCGACCTGCGCATCGTCACCGGGTTCGTCGAGCCGCACCTGTTCGCCGGCTACTCCGGCGGCGGAAAGGCGGTGATGCCGGGCATCGCCGACGCGGCGTCGATCATGGCGAACCACGACGCGCGCATGGTGGGGCACCCGAATGCGACGTGGTGCACGACGGAGGGCAACCCGATCTTCGAGGAGATGCGCGAGGTGGCGCTGCGCAGCGGCGTGAGTTTCAGCCTCAACGTTACGCTCGATGAGCGCAAGCGCATCACGGGTGTCTTCGCCGGCGAGCTGGCGGCGGCGCACGACGCGGCGATCGCGCAGGCGGCGCGGCAGGCGGTCTGCCCGGTCCCGGGCGCGTTCGACGTCGTCGTCGCGACGAACATGGGCTATCCGGCCGACCTGAACCTGTACCAGTCGGTGAAGGGCATCTCCGTCGCGGCGCAGGCGTGCGCGACGGGCGGCGCGATCGTGCTCGTCGCCGAGTGCCGGGAGGGCGTCGGGGGTCCGGAGTATCGCGCGCTGCTCGAGGGCGAGCGCTCGCCGGCGGCGCTGCTCGCGCGGCTGCAGGCCGGCGCGACCGTGCACGACCAGTGGCAGGCGCAGGTGCAGGCGATGGTGCAGGCGCGGTGCGACGTCTGGCTGCACTCGTCGCTGCCGGACGAGACGGTGGAGGCGGCGCACCTGCGTCCCGCGCCGGATCTCGATGGCACGCTCGCGCGCATCCTCGACGCGAAGCGCGCGGCGCTCGGCCGCGAGCCCTCGGTCTGCGTGCTGCCGTACGGTCAGCTCACGGTGCCGCGGGTCGCGCCGTAGATCACGTCGCCGGCGCGTCATGTGCGCTGGACAGGGTGAAGCGGCGTCGCACGCGCTCCGAGATCTGCGACGGCAGCCTCCCACGCGCGTCGCGCAGCGCATTCACCGTCTCCCGGGCCGCGATGCGCGCATCAGTTCCCGCCCGCCGGGCACGGGACATCTCTGACTGCGCGACGTGGTATTCGTCGTACACGCGCGCCGTCGCCACCGGTTCCCACTGGTCGCCTGCGTCACTTGCGGCCTTGGCGATCGCGACCGCCCGATCGTACGCGGCGCTTGCGTAGTGCGCGGCAATCCGTGCGTCGAAGAGCGCGGCGCGGAGTCTGTTTCGCGCACGGACCGCGTCCACGAATCGATCGCACAGCAGGTGCCGTGGCTCGCGATCGAGGCACTCGAAACGGTTGCCCGCGGCGTCGATGAACGTGCGGGCGACATACTCGATCCGTGCGACGCGCCTGAGGGCCGTGTCCGCGCTGACGCTGCACAACGACGCGCGATATGCGAGGTACTGCGCGCTGGCGTACGGGTTCTTCCCGCTCATCGTTGCTCCCGCAGGCGCTTGCCCGGGGCTCGCCAGCGCCGGTCGCGGACGAACGATGCCGCGCCGCACCCCGTGTACCTGCCGGATGACGCGCCGCACTCCCGACATTGCGGAGCTCCGGCCGGCGGTGAGAACAGGCCGCGTGCGCCGCAGAATGAGCATGGCACGCGCGAGGGGAATCGTTCTGACGATGTCATTGGCCCTCCATTTCGCTCAAGGCTCCGTCATGCATGGAGATTGATCACAACAGCCGCCGCTGCCGGCGCTCCGCCTCGCGCTGCCGGCGCTCCCGGTTCAACTGGCCTCGGGTCTTGCTCTCGCGCGTCGTGATGTCGGTGATCACCGCGGCATGCTGACCAGGGACCCACCGCACCTTGATCCCCGGCCTCGGCGCGCCGAAGCCATGGCAGATGCAACGGCAGCCGAAACCTGCGTCCTCGCGGCAAACGCACCCTCGCCAGGGGTGCGGCGGGCGCGGCGCGCGCTCGATGTCGATGCTCCAGCGGAGGTAGCGCGCTTGTGATCGCGCTTGCAGCCTGGCGAGCTGGCTACCGGGCCGATGAGGCGGGGGTAACGTCTTGCACATAGTGTCCTCCTTCCGCGCGGCAGGCCGGAGGGCACGAAAAAACGGCCGCGAGGGGCCGCCTCGCCATTTCGTGTTTGCTCCGGCGGAGCCGCATCATCCTTGGCACCGTGCCCATGGCGTCGGGTCGGTTGCCGGGCGCTTCCGGGGCCTGACTGCCCCCTTGCGCCGCTCTGGATGCCCTATTCGGTTGTTGCATGGATAGTATCGGATCATGCGCGCGGATCCACACCAGGCGCGTCAAGGGCCGGCGCGCCGGCAACCCGCCGGTAAGCCGCCGCCCGTCCGTCGGGCGCGCCGCCCTTCGCATGCGCTACCCTCTGCGGCGCTGAGGAGGTGGCGGATGCGGTGGTGGAGTTGGGTGATGGTGGCGGGCGCGGCGGCGCTGCTGTGCTCCGGCTGCGGTGACGGGGACGCGCACGGCGCGCGCCGCGGCGGCGACGTCGCCGCGACGGCCGCGCGCGCGACGGTGGAAGCGGCGGCGACGGCGGGGCTCCTTCCCGAGGGGCTCGTGGTCTCGACGCCGACGCCGGACCTGCATGCGGCGAACGAGCTGTCGCCGGCGGAGCTGCGGGCGCGCCTCTCGCAGGACGCGAAGCTCGGGCGGCTGTTCGACGCCGTCGAGGCGCGCGACGTCGACGGCACGCTCGCCGAGTTCGACTGGCAGCTGGCCGGCTGCGGCGGGCGCCTGACCGCGCCGTGCCCGCCCGGCGTCGCCGCCGGCACGCCCTTGCGATCGATCCGGGCCGGCACCGACGCATCGGCGAGCGAGGCCACGGTGCGCGAGCTGCTCGAGCGCCTGCTGCCGAGCGCCGGCGCCGGGCCGGCGGTGATCCTGCAGTCGCAGGTCGAGCCGGCGCAGTACGTGCTGGCGTATCGAGCGGTTGGGGACGTGGCGATGCCGTCGACCTTCGGCGACCCGTCGACGAGCGTGGGGGCGATGCTGTTCTACGTCGACGCGCGGGCGGCGCACGCGGTGCAGACGTTCTCCCTGTCGGAGGCGTTCACGTCCGCGCGGGAGTTCGCGCTGATGCTGGCGGGCGACTCCGGGTACGACCTGCTGCCGCTGCTGTTCGTCGAGGGGTAGCGCAGGCGTAGCGCATCGCTGGCGCGCCGCTCGAGTGCTCAGTCAAGAGAAATGAGGATGGGGTTGGGGCACGCCAAAGGGTGCGCGTCGTGTGAGGTTCGCTGACGCGCGGCGCCGTCGTCGGGCGCCACGACGTCGGCTGAATCATGCGCGAGCCTGCTCCCATCGTCGAAGTCCGCGTGTTGCTCCGGGAATGCAGCCCGCCAGGGCGGCCGCGGCCGCAGACGAGCAGCCGTGGGGTTCGCCGTCCGGCTATTCGCGCTCGCCGTGTGTTCGGGAAGATGTCGACTGGCGCGCCCATGCGACGGCCTGCGGCACGAGCGTGCGAAGTGCGCGGCGGTTGAGGACGAGGCCCCAGTGCGAGGCGCCCTGGGCGGTGAGCCAGTCCGCGGGGAGCCAGAGGCCGTCGTAGCGCGTGCGCGGCCACTGCGCGTCGGCGCTGCCGGTGACGATGAGCAGCGGGCAGCGCAAGCGCTCGATCACGATGCCGGCCTGGCGGTCGTCGCGGGCGTAACGCGACTCGCGGCAGAGCGAGGCGAGCGCGATCGCGCGCTCTTCGTGATCGAGGTCAGGCATGGCGGGCTGGTCGTGCGGGTCGCGCGAGGTGATGCCGTACTCCTCCGGCCCGAACTCACCTTCGCGCAGCGCCACGGACGCG
>DASRHM010000056.1:0-12439 GCA_035650575.1 Dehalococcoidia bacterium
CGTCGCGCTGATCAAGCAGTGCGTGTTGCGCGGGACGGAGATGCCGCTCGAGGACGCGTTGCGCTTCGAGCAGGACGCGTTCTGGCGGACGATGCGGTCGGACGACGCCGCGCGCCTCATGCGCGCGTACCTCTCGAGCAATCGACCGCTCGATCAGCAGTAGCGGAGCGGATGGACGTTAGAGGATGGATTGATGGCGCGCGTGCCATCCTCCATCGTCCATCCTCCAGTGGGTGCGGTCCGGCGCGCGATCCGACGATGCGTCCGCGCCGGGCGGCGCACACATCGCCAGCGATCAGTCCGCCCTGACGGCGGAGATCTCCAGCTCGACCTTCACACGGTCGCCGACGACCACGCCGCCGGTCTCGATGGGCGCGTTCCACTTGAGGCCGAACTCGCGGCGGTTGAGCTCGGTGCGCGCCTCGAAGGCGGCACGCTGCTTGCCCCAGGCGTCCGTCACCTGGCCGAGGAACGTCGTGTCGAGCGCGACCTCCTTCGTCACGTCGCGGATCGTCAGGTCGCCGACGACCTTCCAGCGCTCGTCGTCGACCTTCTCGACGCGCGTGCTGCGGAAGGTGATCTTCGGGAAGCGCTCGGCGTTGAAGAAGTCGTCCGACTTCAGGTGCGCGTCCCGGTTCGGCTCGCGCGTGTCGATGCTGCCGACGTCGATCGTCGCCTCCACCCATGAGCGTTCGGGCCGCGCTTCGTCGATGTGGAGCGTGCCCTCCATCGAACCGAAGCGCCCCTTCACGGTCGCGATCATCATGTGCTTCACCGAGAACTCGGCGAGCGAGTGCGCATTGTCGATCGTCCAGGTGCTGACTGCGGCCTTCGTCTCTGTCGTCATGGTCGTGTCCTTTCTCGCCGGGCGTCCCCCGCCGGCTTGTCTTATCTTTCGTTAGGCACTATAGTTTAGTTGGTTACGGTAGTCAAGCCGCTTACGGGCGACGATAATGAGCAACACCATGGACCCCGACTCACGCGAGCCCTTCTGCCCCTACTTCCACCACGCCGCCGAGCTCATCGGCCGGCGCTGGACCGGGGCGATCATCCGCGCGATGCTCGCGGGCGTCAGCCGCTTCTCGGACCTGGCCGAGACGGTACCGGGGCTCAGCGACCGCATGCTCTCCGAGCGCCTCAAGGAGCTGGAGGCCGAAGGGGTCGTCGTCCGGCGCGTAACGCCGGACACCCCCGTGCGCATCGAGTACTGCCTGACCGACAAGGGCCGTGACCTCGCGCCTGCCATCGATGCGATCAGCGATTGGGCGACGCGGCACGTCGTCATCGATGGCGCGCCGGCCGCGCCGGCGCACGCGCCCGCCGCCGGCTGACCGCGCTTCCGCGGCCGCCCCGCGCTCGCGCTACCATGCACTTGCCATGGACATCACGGTCGGCGTCCTCGCGCTGCAGGGTGACTTCGCCGAGCACCTCGACATGCTCGAGCGGCTCGGCGTGCGCGCGCTCGAGGTGCGGCTGCCCCCGCAGCTCGCGCAGATCGACGCGCTGATCATCCCCGGCGGCGAGAGCACCACGATCACCCGCCTGCTCGACTTCTACGACCTCCGCGAGCCGATCCGCCGCCTTGGAGCGGAAGGCATGCCGATCTGGGGCACCTGCGCCGGCGCCATCGTCCTGGCGAAGCAGGCGACCGACCTCGACCGTCCGAACCTGGCGCTGATGGACATCGACGTCCGCCGCAACGCCTTCGGGCGCCAGGTCGACAGCTTCGAGGCCGACCTCGACGTCGCCGGCTTCGGCCCGCCGCCGTTCCGCGCCATCTTCATCCGCGCGCCGCTCATCGCCCGCACCGGTCCGGGTGTGGAAGTCCTCGCCAGCCTCGCCGATGGCACCGTCGTCGCCGCCCGCGAGGGCCGGCTGCTGGCCACCGCCTTCCACCCGGAGCTGACCGACGACCCGCGCTTCCACGCCTTGCTCGTCGAGCTTGCGGGCGCATATCAGCGGGAGCAGGCCGGCCCGGGCAAGTAGCGGCGCGCCCCGGGGAGCACCCCCGAACGGCTACAATTCAATGGCATGACAGCCGCCGAGCACGCGCGCGAGCCGGACCGAAGATGACGACGCCGCGCACCGTCCTGCCCACCGACCTGGTCGCCCTCGTCTCGTACGACGGGCACGTGTACTCCAACGAGGCGATGACCGCGGACCGCACGGGCAAGCAGGCCTCGCCGCATCCGCTCGAGACCGCCTTCGAGCAGTGGTTCAGCTTCGCCACCGGGCGCCACACGTGGATCAGCGTCAAGGGCGCGACGCTGCGCGGCCTCATTTCGGCGCGCAAGCGCGGGAGCAAGCTCGCGTGGGAGGTCGACTGCCTGATCGACGCCACCGAGGACGACACCGCCGTCCTGCTCGGGCTGTTCGACCAGGTGACGCATGCGGCCGGCAAGTCCGGCGCGCTGCGCGTCTTCCTGCGCGTGCCCGCCGGCTCCCATGCCGAGCGCATGGCCTCGCGCTGCGAGTTCGCGCCCTATCTCCGCGAGCGCGTGTGGCGCCGCGACCTCGCCGGCGTCGCCGCCGAAGCCTCGCCGCTCGTGCGCCGCCGCGCGAAGGGCGACCTCTACCCGCTCTTTCGCCTCTACAACGAGGTCGTCCCCGAGCGCGTGCGCAAGATCGAGGCGATGACGCTCGCCGAATGGACCGCCGCGCAGGAGCACCTGGGCCGCACGTCGCACTACGTCCTCGAGGGCGAGGGACGCCTGCGCGGGTCGCTGCGCGTCGCCGCCGACGGCGACCTGGGCCGCTTCGAGGTGCTCGCCGACGGCGCCGGCCTCGAGCCACTGCTCGATACGGCGCTCGCGAAGCTCGCGAACCGCGCCCGCGCCTTCGTGCTCGTGCCCGATTACCTGCCCGAGCTCGAGACGAAGCTCGCCGCGCGCGGCTTCGAGGCGGCCGAGGAATTCGCGGTGCTCTGCCGCCGCACCGCCCACGTGCTGAAGGCGCCCAGGCCGCTGCCCGCGCTCATCGGCACGAACCTCATCTGAGGAGACGACGTGCAACGCATCATCACCGACGACCTGGACCTCCTGCTCGATGCGCTGCCCCCGCACATCTGCGGGCCGCTCAAGGAGCGCGAGGACAACTTCGAGCTGCTGGAGATCGTGATGGACCTGGGCCGGCGCCCGGAGGCGCGCTACCCCGGCCGCGAGGTGATGCTCGCCGCCACCGAGGTCACGGCCGAGGACCTCGACTACGTCGTCGCCCGCATCGGCGAGTTCGGCGAGGACAACCGCGCCGGCATCGAGCGCACGCTGCACCGCATCTCGTGCATCCGCAACCGCCGCGGGCGCATCGTCGGTCTCACCTGCCGCGTCGGCCGCGCCGTCTTCGGCACGATCAAGGTAATCGAGGACCTGATCAAGACCGGGCGCAGCACGCTGCTCCTCGGCCGGCCGGGCGTCGGCAAGACGACCATGCTGCGCGAGGTCGCGCGCGTGCTGGCCGACGACATGAACAAGCGCGTCGTCATCGTCGACACGTCGAACGAGATCGCGGGCGACGGCGACATCCCGCACCCGGCGATCGGCCAGGCGCGCCGCATGCAGGTGCCGAAGCCGGCGCTCCAGCACGCCGTGATGATCGAGGCCGTCGAGAACCACATGCCCGAGGTGATCGTCATCGACGAGATCGGCACGGAGCTCGAGGCCGCCGCGGCGCGCACGATCGCCGAGCGCGGGGTGCAGCTCGTCGCCACCGCGCACGGCACCGAGCTGGAAAACCTGATGCTGAACCCGACGCTGGCCGACCTCGTCGGCGGCATCCAGTCGGTCACGCTCGGCGATGAGGAAGCGCGCCGCCGCGGCACGCAGAAGTCGATCCTCGAGCGCAAGGCGCCGCCGACCTTCGACGTCGTCGTCGAGATCCAGAGCTGGGAGCGCGTCGCCGTCCACGGCGACGTCGCCGAGACGGTCGATGCGCTCCTGCGCGGCTACAAGATGCCCGCCGAAGTGCGCGAGCTGGGCGAGGACGACGAGGTGCGCGTCGTCCAGCAGCCGGCCGCGGCCCCGGCCTTCGCCGCCGGCCAGCGCCCGGGCGCGGGAGGCGGCTGGGAGCGCCGGCGCGGTGCCACGGAAGGAGGTGGGCCGCCTGGGGGCGACCAACCCTTTCGGCGCCTCTACCCGTTCGGGATCTCGCGGAAGCGGTTGGAACAGGCGATACGGGAGACGGGGTCGCGGGTGGCGATAGCCGAGGAGCTGGCCGACGCCGACACCGTCATGACGCTCCGCTCCTACTTCCGGCGCAAGCCGCAGGCCCTGCGCGACGCGGAGGCGCGCGGCATCCCGATCTACGTCCTCAAGACCAACACCGTCGCCCAGATGGAGCAGAGCCTGTTCTCGATGCGCCAGCATCACAACGGCGAGACGCCGACCGGCCCGATCGAGATGGGCGCGCCGGCCGAGTACGCCCTGCAGGAGACCGAGGACGCGATTACCGGCATGCTCAACAGCGATGAGCGCTCGGTGGAGCTCACCCCGCAGAACGCCTACATCCGCCGCCTCCAGCACCAGATGGCGCAGCGCTACAACCTCGTTTCGCGCAGCCAGGGGCGCGAACCGTACCGCCGCGTCCGCATCTACCGCGAGGATCCTGGGGCGGCGTACTGGTAAGGCGCTCGTTGGGCTGGCGCCGGGCCGGCGCCCCGGACCGGACCGAACCGAAGATGGAAGGTGGAAGATAGAGGATGGAGGCCGCTTCGCGGCCTGCGACCTCCATCATCCATCGACGATCGCCCATCCTCACGCGGAATCGGGCGCGGACGTTCGATCCCGCGCGGCCCGCGCTCCGATATCCGAAGATGGAATGTGGAAGATGGAGGATGGAGGCGGACGTTCGATCCCGCGCGGCCCGCGCTCCGATATCCTTTCCCCAATGCCAGGGGACAGCGCGATCTACCGGATCACGGGCGGCGCGCCGCTGCGGGGGCGCGTGCGCGTCAGCGGCTCGAAGAACGGCGCCGACTACGCCATGGCGGCGGCGCTGCTCTCCGCCGAGGACGTCGTGCTCCACAACGTGCCGGACATCGGCGACACGCGGCAGATGGCGGAGATCCTCGTGCACCTGGGCGCCCGCGTCGAGCGCACCGCCCACGACGTGCTCCGCATCAACTGCGCCGACCTGCGCGAGTCCAACGTCCCGCCGCACCTCGCCGCGCAACTCCGCGCGAGCTTCCTCGTCATGGGGCCGCTCATCGCGCGCCTCGGCATGGCGTCGTGCCCGCCGCCCGGCGGCGACGCCATCGGCATCCGGCCGCTCGACGTGCACCTCGCCGGCTTCCGCATGCTCGGCGCCACCGTCGCCCAGAGCGGCGACGCGTTCGACGTGCGCCCCGAAACGACGCTGCGCGGCGCGCACGTCGTACTCGATTACCCCAGCGTCATGGGCACGCTGAACGTCATGCTCGCCGCCACCCTCGCCGAAGGCCGCACGACGATCATCAACGCCGCCTGCGAGCCGGAGATCCAGGACCTCGCCGCCATGCTCAACGCGATGGGCGCGCGCATCGCCGGCGCCGGCACGAACCGCGTGCAGATCGATGGCGTGCGCGAGCTGCGCGGCACGGAGCACCGCATCATCCCCGACCGGGTCGAGGCGGGCACCTTCGCCCTCGCCGCCGCCATCACCCGCGGCGACGTCGAGATCGAGGAGGCGGTGCCCGACCACCTCGATGCGCTGCTCTGGAAGATCCAGGAGGCCGGCGCCACCGTCCGCCCGACCGATGCGGGCGTGCGCGTCAGCGGCGCCGCGCGCTACCACGCGGTCGCGGCGCAGGCGCTGCCCTACCCCGGCCTCGCGACGGACCTGCAGCCGCAGCTCGCGGCGTTCCTGACCCAGGCGGAGGGCACGAGCACCATCCACGAGCGGGTGTACGACAACCGGCTCCTGTACGTCGGCGAGCTCGCGAAGATGGGCGCCAACGTGCTCGCCACTGGACCGACCGCGATCATCACCGGCCCCGTGCGGCTGCATGCCGCCGCCGTGCGCGCGCTCGACGTGCGCGCGGGCAGCGCCTGCGTGCTCGCCGCGCTCGCCGCGGAGGGCACGACCGAGATCAGCGATGTCTATCACATCGAGCGCGCGCACGAGGACCTCCGTGGTAAACTGCGCGCGCTCGGCGCCTCCATCGAACGTGCCTGAGCCGCCTCGCACGACCCATCCCGGCACCTGAGCGCAGTTTGCGCACGCGGCGCGGCCACGGCCGTGCCCCATGGCCGGCACCTGAAGGAGGGCGGATGCTTCCCAAGCGGATCGGGATCGACCTCGGCACCGCGAACGTGCTCGTCTACGTCAAGGGCCGCGGCATCGTCATCAACGAGCCCTCCGTCGTCGCGCTGGCCAACCGCGACAACACCGTCGTCGCCGTCGGGCGCGAGGCGCAGGGCATGATGGGCCGCGTCCCGGGCAGCATCTCGGTCATCCGCCCCATGCGCGATGGCGTGATCGCCGATTACCTGATCACCGAGGCGATGCTGCGCTACTTCATCACCAGGGTCGTCGGGCGCCTGAATCTGATCAAGCCCGAGGTGATGGTGTGCATCCCCGCCGGCGTCACGAGCGTCGAGCAGCGCGCCGTGCGCGATGCGGCGGAGCAGGCCGGCGGGCGCCGCCCCGTGCACCTCGTGCCGGAGCCGCTCGCCGCGGCGATCGGCGCGCGCATCCCCGTGAACTCCCCGAGCGGCAACATGGTCGTCGATATCGGCGGCGGGCGCACGGAGGCCGCCGTGATCTCGATGTACGGCATCGTCGTCAGC
Source organism: Dehalococcoidia bacterium (assembly GCA_035650575.1). Taxonomy (GTDB): domain Bacteria; phylum Chloroflexota; class Dehalococcoidia; order DSTF01; family JACRBR01; genus DASRHM01. The sequence continues at coordinate 6,762 of DASRHM010000056.1, forward strand.
GAGAGCGTGCGCGTCGCCGGCGACCGGCTCGATGACGCGATCGCCGCCTACGTCAAGCGCCGCTACAACCTGATGATCGGCGAGCGCACGGCGGAGGAGATGAAGGTCAACATCGGCGCCGCCGTGCCGCTCGAGCGGGAGCTGACCATGGAAGTGCGCGGCCGCGACCAGATCAGCGGCCTCCCGAAGACCGTCACGGTGCAGTCCAGCGACGTCACCGCCGCGATCCAGGACGCGCTCGCGACGATCGTATCCGTCGTGCGCACGGTGCTCGAGCGCACGCCACCGGAGCTGGCGTCCGACGTCATCGACCGCGGGATCGTGCTGACGGGCGGCGGCGCGCTCCTGCGCCATCTCGATATCCTGCTGACCCAGGAGACCGGCATCCCCTGCACCGTCGCCGAGAACCCGCTCGACTGCGTCGCCATCGGCGCCGGCGTCGCGCTCGAGTATCTCGATGTCATCAAGCGCAGCCTGCCGACCGAGGAAGAGACGCTCGTCGCCAGCTACTAGGCATCGCCGCCTCGGCCGGGCCTCCGCCCGCGCGCGCGGCGAGTCGCGCAGTCATGAGCCGACCCCGGCGATCCGCAGGATCTCCGCGACCACCCGTTCCAGCGGCGCGGTCGAGTCGACCTCCTCGTGCGCGATGCGGCGGAGCAACGGCTCGATCTCGCGCAGCGTCCGCAGCACGTGCTCGCGCTCGGCGTCGCTCTTGCCGAAGTCGTTCGTCGTCCGCGTCGCAAGCCGTTCGACGATCACGGCCTCCGGCGCCGTCAGCAGCACGATGCGGTCGATCTGCGGGTAGAAGCGCACCTGGTTCGCGGCGCAGCCGCTGAGGATGAGCACCGGCGCGTCGTCCGTCGCGAGCAGCGTGCCGACGCGGTCCTCGCGCCACAGCCAGTCGCCGTCATCGGCGTACCGCGACCACTCGGCCGCGTCGAGGTCGACGACGCGATGACCGCGCGCCGCGAGCGCCGCCGCGACGGTGGACTTCCCACTCGCCGAAATGCCGGTGATCAGCACGCGCATCGAACGAGGGCTCCAACGGCGAAGGGCGCCGCCGGCGCCCTCCAACATCTACCGTCCAACATCGGACCGAACTCGAACGGGCGCCCGGGACGGTGCGCCGCCTAGCCTAGCTGATGCGCGTGATCTTGTACGTGATCAGCCCCTTCGGCACGTTCACCTGCACCTCGTCGTTCACGCGCTTGCCCATCAGCGCCCGCCCGACCGGCGACTCGTTGCTGATCTTGCCGTCGCGCGGGTCAGCCTCGGCGGGACCGACGATCACGTACTCGACCGACTTGCCGTCCTCCGCCTTGACCTTCACGTGGCTCCCGAGCGTCACCTGCTTCGATCGGTGCGCGCCGTCCTCGTCGATCAGCTCCGCGTTCTGGATCAGCGCCTGGAGCTGCAGGATGCGCCCCTCGACCATCGCCTGCTCGTTCTTCGCGTCCTCGTACTCGGCGTTGTTCTGCGTATTCGAGAGGTCCTTCGCCTGCTTGATGCGCTCGGCAACTTCCGGCCGCCGCACCGTCTCCAGGTAGCGGAGCTCCTCTTCGATCTTCTGCAGGCCCTCTCGCGTGATGGGTTGGGACTTCTCGACCATGACTATCCTCCGTCGGCTCCGACCTTCCGGCAGGGCTCGCCCGGGCGGTTTCGGGGGGTCAGCGCGGAAAAAAAGAACTGAGGCGCGCTTCGCCCCAGTCATCCTCTGGTGTGCCAGACCAAGTATAGGCCGCCCTTCGAGCGGCTGTAAAGGACGGCCCTCCCCGGCCCGCCGGGGTTGACGCACCCCCGCCGAGCGGGAATGATCGGTGGGCGGCGCGCCGCCCGGCGCGGCCGCACGCCCCGCGGACCGGTTGCCGTCCGCCCCGCGGCCCGCGACACTGGCGCGGTCCGCACGACGCCCGAATACGTGCACATCGACGGGAGGCTTCGGTCCGCGGCGCCCGCGCGCCTGACCGCCCATGGCGAGCGACAAGTCCGGCCCCTTCGACCCCATCCTGCGCGGCGGCAACGCCGAATCCCGGGAGCCGGACCGCGCGGCCGTCTACGTCATCGGCACCATCATCGGCCTCGCCGTCCTCCTCCTGGTGCTCGTCCTGCCGCCGATCTCGATCCTCAGCCGCGGCGACGGCGGCAACGGCGGGCGCTCTCTCTCCGGCCCCGGCCAGTCCGACACCTACAGCTCCAGCGTGCGCTCCGGCATGCCGAAGCTGCCCGCCGGTCTCTCCGCCGTCAGCGCCATGTTCGACCTCTCCGCGCCGGCCGGCCGGTCGAGCAGCACCGCGCTCACGGTGCCGCTCAAGGAGAAGCAGAGTGACCAGAACAACCTGGCGCTCTACACGTACATCGAGGGCAAGTGGCAACGGCTGGCCGACGTGACGCTCACGGCCGGCGGCGCCGCCGCGCGCGGCGAGGTGAGCGCGCTGCCGGGCAACGTCGCCGTGCTCAAGCGCAGCAAGGCCACCCTCCAGGTCGCCGGCGCGCTGCCCGCCGGCACGACCGTTGACCCGCACGCCGTCGATTCGCTCACCGCGCTGCACCCGCTCGTGTTCATCCCTGCGGACAACGGCGATATCGCCGGCCAGCCGCCGGCCGTGCCGCCCGCCGCCTACACCGTCGTCCCCGGCCTCGTCGCGCCGGTCGCGGACGTCGTCGATGGCATCCTGCGCGACCCGGACACGCGCGCGCACCACGCGCAGGCGATCGCCGACGCCGTGAAGCAGGGCAACTACGCCGGGATCGACATCGACTACCACAGCGTCAACCCCTCGCTGCGCGAGCAGTACACGGACTTCGTGTCGAAGCTGGCGCAGGCGCTCCATGAGGACCGCCGCACGCTGACGCTGACGCTCCCGCTGCCGGCGAACGCGAACGGCAGCGTCGACACGGGGGCTTACGACTGGGAGAAGCTCGGCGCCCAGGCCGACACCATCGAGATAGCCGGCGAACTCGACCAGGAGCTCTACTTCCAGGACACCGAGGCGGCGCTCGACTACATCACCGGCAAGGTCGACCGCTCGAAGCTGCTCCTCACCGTCACGGCGCTGAGCGTCGAGCGCGGCGGCGACGGCCTTCGCGCGATGCCGCTCGCCGATGCGCTGTCGCTCGCCGGCCAGGTGACGGCGAAGGTCGAAGGCGACATCGCGCCGGGCGCGCAGGTGCAGCTCGTCGCCCAGAACCTTGCGCCGGGCGAGGGCGCGAGCGGCATGCACTGGGACGACACTGCGCGCGCCGTCACGTTCAGCTACCCCGGCCGCGGCGGCAAGCGCACCGTCTGGATCGCGAACCAGTTCTCGACGGCGTTCCGCCTCGAGCTGGTGGAGCGCTACGGCCTCGCCGGTGTCGCCCTGACCGATGTCTCCCAGGAAGGCGGCGGCGCCGACGTCTGGCCCGCCGTGCGCGAGCTGGCGGACAGCGGTTCCATCACGCTCGTCAAGCCCAACGGGGCGTTGTTCGCGCCGGCGTGGACCGCCTCAGCCGGCACCGTCGCGCCGGCGACGGGTGACACCGTCACGTGGACCGCGCCGTCGGCGCCCGGCACCTACGAACTGACGGTGATCGTGAGCGACGGCGCGGTGCGCGCGTCCCAGAAGGTGTCGCTCGACGTGCGCGCGCCCGCGCCCTGACGCACGGTGCGCGTCATCGCCGGCTCCGCGCGCGGGCGCCCGCTGAAGGGCCCGCCGCGCCCGCGTCCGGGCCGCCCGCCGGTCACGCGCCCGACCTCCGACATGATGCGCGGCGTCATCTTCAGCATGCTCGACTCCATGGGCGCCGACTATCACCGCGTGCTCGACCTCTACGCCGGCACCGGCGCCCTCGGCATCGAGGCGCTGAGCCGCGGCGACGGCACCGCCGACTTCGTCGAGTCTGATGCCGAGGCGGCGCGCCTCGTCGAAGCGAACCTGCGCGCGACGGGACTCGCCGCGCGCGGCCGCGTCCACCGCATGCGGGCCGAGGCGGCGGCGCGGCTCGAAGGCCCGTATACGCTAGTCCTCGCCGATCCGCCGTATTACGATACCGGCGCGTTCGCCGCCGTAGCGGCGGCCGCCCGGCCGCCGCTTGTCGCGCCCGGCTCGGTGCTCGTCGTCGAGCATCACAAGCGCGCCGAGTGGCCGGAGCGGCTGGGCGCGATGGCGCGCTACCGCGAGCGCCGCCACGGCGACACGACCGTGTCGATCTACGAGTATGCGGAGGCCGAGAGAGGAGCGGGCGCTTGACCGTAGCGATGTTCCCGGGGCGCTTCGACCCCGTGACCAACGGCCATCGCGACATCGCCCGCCGCTGCGCGAAGCTCTTCGACCGCGTGATCGTCGCCGTCGTCGAATTGCGCCAGAACTACCTGTTCACCACGGAGGAGCGCGTGGCGCTGTTCGAGGAGGCCGTCGCCGATTGCCCCAACATCGAGGTGAAGCCCTATTCCGGCCTCACCGTGGACTTCGCGCACAAGGAGGGCGCGAACGTCCTCGTCCGCAGCATGCGCGCCGTGACGGACTTCGAGGCCGAGTTCGATATGGCGCTGATGAACAAGAAGATGGCCCCCGAGATCGAGTCGATCTACCTGATGGCCTCCCTCGAGCACCTGTTCATCAGCGGCACGCGCATCCGCGAGGTTTCGGCGCTGGGGTATGATGTGTCCGACCTCGTGCCGCCGCACGTCTGGAAGGCGCTGCAGGCGAAGTACGCCGGTCGCGGCTGACGCCGCCTCGACGGCGCGAGGGCGGGGCCCACACGGCAGGCAGGGAGGTGCGCCATGGACTCACTCCACCTGATCGACCGCCTCGAGGAGATGGTCGCCGAGGGACGGCGCATGCCCATCGGCGCCGGCGTCGTCGTCGACCGCCGCCGCCTCCTCGACCTCGTGGACCAGATGCGCGCCGCTCTCCCGAACGAGATCAAGGAGGCGGAGGACATCCTGCGCCGCCGCGACGAGGTGCTCCAGCGCGCCGACGAGGAGGCGCAGATCAAGCTGCGCCGCGCGCAGGAGCAGATCGACGACCTCCTCTCGCACGACGCGCTCGTCCGCGAGGCCCAGGCGCGCGCCGACATGATCGTGCGCGAGGCCGAGGCCCGCGGCGACCGCATGCTCGCCGATGCCGAGGTGCAGGCGCGCGCCCGCATGGCCGAGGCGGAGAAGCTCTCCAACCAGCAGATGGACGAGGCCGACCGCTACGCGACGGAGATGCTGCGCCGGCTCGACGAGCAGCTGCAGAACTTCGCGCGGAACGTGCGGACCGCGCTCGACTCGCTCGAGACGCGGCCCGAGGCCGTCAGCGCCGAGGCCTGACGCCGGCGCCGTGATCCGCATCGGCGTCATCGGCGATACGCACTACCCCGAAGCCGGCCCCCTCTGGGACGAGGTGTACGACCGCTTCCGTGGCGTCGACCTGATCCTCCACGCCGGCGACCTCCACGTGCCGCAGGTGCTCGACTGGCTCGAAGAGCGCTGCGCGGCGCCCGTACTCGGAGTGCGGGGCAACGGCGACGACGGCGGCGGCGGCCGCCCGCTCTGCCCCGAGGACCCGCGGCTGCGTCCGGTGCAGACGCTGCACGCCGAGGGCGTGCGCATCGGCCTGGTGCACGATGCGACGCTGCCGGAGTGGCCGCCGCACCGCACACTCGAATCGATCATGGAGCACCATTTCGGGGGGCGGGTGGACGTCCTGGTGCAC
>DASRHM010000057.1:0-57813 GCA_035650575.1 Dehalococcoidia bacterium
GGCGGCATCATGAAGATCACGGGCGGGCTCGTGATCTGGTGGTTCATCGGCCTGGCGTTCTTCCGCTGGTACAACGGCGAGCAGCGCCGTGAGCAGGAGCCTCGCTGGGAGGACGTGCAGGAAGAGCTCGAGCGCATCGGCATTTCCGGTTCGCGCTAGGGCGGGGCGTCGCCCCCTGTGCGCTCGGCCGCCCGGCGGCTCTCGTCCAGTGCCGGGCGCGTCGCCCGCCGTGGAGGAGGTTCGCGTGACCGAAGGGACGGGGACGACGGGCGGTGAGGGATCCGGCGGCCGCGAACCGACCAGCCACGAGCGGATGGCCGGGCAGCCGTGGGACGCCTCGTACCGCGACGGCCCGGCGCCCTGGGACATCGGTGGACCGCAGCCGGCGGTCGTGCGCCTCGCCGCGGCGGGCGCGATCGCGGCGCCGGTGCTCGACGCAGGCTGCGGCAGCGGCGACAACGCGCTGCACCTCGCGTCACGGGGCTTCGCGGTGGTCGGCGTCGACGTCGCCGAGACGGCGCTCGATATGGCGCGCGCGAAGGGCGCGGAGCGCGGGCTCGCCGCCGAATTCGTCTCCGCCGACGCATTCCACCTCGCCGGGCTCGGCCGGCGCTTCCGGACGGTGCTGGATTGCGGGCTCTTCCACACCTTCGACGCCGAAGAGCGCGCGCGCTACGCGGCGAGCCTCGCATCGGTCATCGAGCCCGGCGGAACGCTGTACGTGTTGTGCTTCAGCGACCAGGGCCCGGACACGGGCCCGCACCCGGTGCGCCGCGAGGACCTGCTCGCCGCGTTCGAGGGCGGCGGATGGCGCGTCGAGACGATCGAGCGCGAGCGCCTGCGGACGCGATACCACGGCGAGTCAGGCGCCCCGGCCTGGCTCGCGACCATCCGGCGCGCCTAACCCTGGCGCCGGGGTGGCCGGCCGCACATGCGCCCGGCGGACAAGTAGAGGCTCGCGCGGGAAGTGCGCGAGCCTCTACGGGACTCCCTTCATGAGCCGGCGCGCCCCGCGCCGCCGTCATTGGACGGTCAGCGTGCCCTTCATCGTCGTCGGGTGGATGTCGCAGTGGTAGAAGTACGTCCCGGCCTCGAGGTTCATCGTCAGGGTGTCCGTCGCCGGGCCGCTCTTGACGTCCGTCGCCGCTACGCTCTCGCCCGAGGCGTCCGTGCCCTTGAAGAAGTGGATGTTGTGCGGGACGCCGTTGTCCTTGTTGTCGAACGTCACCGTCACCGAGCCCGCGCTTGCCTGCAACGAGGTCGGGTCGAACTTGATGTTCTCGCCCGTGACCGTCAGGCCCCCGCCGCCCGCCGCCGGCGTCTGCGCGCCGCCGCCGCCACCGCCGCCCGCCTGCGCCGGGCCGACGGTCAGCGTGCCGGTCATCGTCGTCGGGTGGATGTCGCAGTGGTAGAAGTACGTCCCCTCGTCGAGCGTCAGGGTCAGCGTGTCGGTGGCCGGGCCGGTGTGGACGTCGGTCGCGCCGACGCTCTCGCCGGTCGCGTCGCTGCCCTTGAAGAAGTGGATATTGTGCGGGACGCCGGAGTCCTGGTTTTCGAACTGGATCGTCACCTGGCCGGCGCTCGCCTGGAGCGAGGTCTGCTCGAACTTCACGTTCTTCCCGACGACGGTGAGCGCGCCGCTCGGGCCGCCCGACGGCGCCGCCGTCGGCGTCTCGCCGCGGAGCGACTCGGGGATCTCGACCGCATGCTTCCCCTGCACGCCGGCGTAGGTGGCGCCGCCCGCGAGCACGACCGCGACGATGCCGACGATGGTGGCGATCTGCGTCCGCGAGACGACCGGGTTCGCCGCCAGGAACGCGCAGACGCCCAGGATCCCGAGCGCGACGATCGCCGCGAGGACGGTCGCGGCGTCCGACGGCACGGCGAGGTAGATGCGCGAGAGGCCGTAGATGATCGCCAGGCCGATGGCGAGCACGCCGACCGGCACGAAGAGCGAGAAGCTGAAGCGCTCGAAGACCGCATTCTCCCGCTGGGAGCGGTCGGTCAGGGCTTCACCGCGCCGCACGAGCAGGGAGTCGTTGAGGATCTCGTCGCCGTGGCCGCGGATGATGCTCTCGGCGTTCGGGGCCTGCGCCGCGTACTCCGAGAGGCTCGTGGCGTCGCGCCAGCGGGTCTCGGCGGTGACCACCATCCCATCGGCGCCTGCCGTGCGGACGATGCTCATGCCGCGGAAGCCGGGGCGCGCCCGCAGCTCCGCCCGGTGCGCCTCCAGCTCGGCGATGATGCCGCTCGCCGAATCCGCGGCGACCTCCGCGCTGACCGTCTGTATCAGTTCCATGCGACTCCCCTGCTCGCGCTCGGCGGCCGTATCGGGGCCGAAGATGGGCCTGTCCGGGGCCGGTCAATAGTAGCGCCGGTCTATCTGTGAATCCAGTCACAGCGGCGGCCATCGGGGAGCGGGCTCAAGGGGCCGGGGAGGCGCCTCGCGGCGTCTCGGCGAGCGCCTGCCGGAGGGTGTCGCGGACCTCGTCGGGTGAGACGATGCCCTCGTACTTGCCGGCGATCTTCCCGTCGCGCCCGACGACGAAGATCCACGGCTCCGACTGCAGCCCCCACTCGAGCGTCGCGTGCACCGGATTCGCCTGCCCGGTCTCCCGCAGCGCCGCCAGGTCGTACGGCTCGATGTGGATGAAGAGGGCCTGTCCGGCGAACTCGGCCGCGAGCGGGTCCATCACCGTGTCCATCACCGGAGCGCACGTGCGTGTCTCGCAGAACGCCGGCGTCGCGAAGGCGACGACGAGCGGCTTCCCGGTCTTCAACGCGTCGGCGACGGTGATGTCATGCATCGCCGGGCGCGTCGGCGACGATGAGTCGATCCGCTCGATGTCATCCGTCGCCGTCGTCGCCTGCACGCTGGGCGGCGCCGCGTCGCCGATCGCGGGCTCCGGCGTCTTCTCGCGCACGGTGAAGGTGAACGGGATCGGCTTCATCTCCTGACCCCCGCGCGTGACGTAGATCTGCACGCCCCACTGTCCGGCGCGGTCGAACGTAACCTGCGTCGCGTACACTCCATCCTCGCCGGTGACGGTGCGCTGCCCGCCCTCGTCCTCGTTCACGAAGGAGTTCTGGATGCGCACGAGGCGCGTCCCGGTGTCAGCTTTCAGCGCCGGCTTCCTGTCGTTGAGGTCGTAGAACGCCAGCCGCACGGAGGCGTCGAGCACCTTCTGGTCGCCCTTGTCCGTCAGGCTCACGGCGAAGCGGTTGATGCCGACGCCCAGCGAGCTGTTGCGCACTTCCGGGAACAGGTCGCCCTGGCCGAGCGTCGTCACGGTCGGGAACGATGGCTCGTCTGACGCCTTGCCGTTGTCCCCGCACGCGCTCACGACCGGAATCGCGAGCAGCGCGAAAACCACGACCGCCGCGCGGAAGGCGCGCCTCATCGCTCGAGACTGACGCTGCGGCTCGTGCCGAGCCAGAAGACGGCCGCGGCGAGCGCGATCAGCACGGCGAAGTCGAGCGGCAGCCCGAAGTAACCGCTGCCGCCATCGGCGTAGAGCGCCAGGTGCATCATGTCGACCGCGTACGAGAGCGGGTTCACGCGACCGAGCACCTTCAGCCAGACGGGCAGGTCCGTCAGCGGGAAGAAGGCGCCGGAGAAGAAGAGGAACGGGAACAGCACCAGGTTCATCACCAGGTGGAACCCCTGCATCGTCCGGATGCGCGACGCCAGGAGCTGCCCGAGGCCCGAGAGGAAGAAGTTGAGCACGACGATGGCGAAGACGCTGAGCAGCACGCTCGCGATGACGCCGTACTGCCATGAGAAGTTGATCGCGGGGATCGCCGCGGCCACGGCGAGCACGAGCAGCGCCTGCGCCGCGCCGATGATCACGGCGCTCAGGGTCTTCCCGAGCAGGACGACGCGCGGCGAGTGCGGCGAGGCCAGGAAGACCTTGAGGATCCCCGAATCACGGTCCTGGTAGTACGACGCGCTGGAGAACGTGGACGAAAAGAGCGCGGTCATCACGATCATGCCCGGCGTCAGGAACGTCACGTAGTCGCGGATGTTCTTCGGGTCGAGTCCGTCGTTGACCCCCGTACCGAGGATCGCGAGCAGCATCAGCGGGAACAGCACCGACGAGTAGAGCTGCGAGCGCGAGCGCAGGAACGCCCGCAAGTCGCGGACGAGCAGCGCGAGCATGGCGTCGAGCTCGCCGATCATGCCGCGTCCCCGGTGGTGGGCGTGCGGATGCCATGGCCGACGATCTGGAAGTACACGTCCTCGAGCGTCGACTGCTCGATGTGGACGCCGTGCACCTCGTCGCCGTGCTGCTGGAACAGCCGCGCGAGGAACGGCGCGGCCTCATCGACGGTGGCGTGCGTGACGTGGCCGGAGAGCCGCACGTGGCCGACGCCGGGCCAGGCCTCGAGCGCCGGCACGAGGCGCGCCGGGTCGAACCGCCACTCGACGCGCACCGCCTCGCGGCGGAGGTCGCGCTTGAGTTCGACGGGGTCGCCTTCCGCGACGACGCGTCCGCGGTCGACCAGCGCCACGCGATGGCAGTAGCGCTCCGCCTCCGCGACGTCGTTCGTCGCGAGCAGGAGCGTCGCGCCGGCCGCGTTGGCCTCGAGCAGGTGCTGCCAGAGCCGCTGGCGCGAGTCCGGGTCCAGCGCCAGGGTCGGTTCGTCCAGCAGCACCACCTCGGGCGCGTTCATCAGCGCGCGCGCCAGCTCGAGCCGCCGGCGCATGCCGCCCGAGAGCGTGGCGGTGAACGAGGCCGCGCGGTCGGCCAGCCCGACCTGCCCGAGCAGGGCGTGCGCGCGCTCCGCGCCCTCGCGGCGCCCGAGGTTGAAGAGCCGCGCCTGGAGCGCCATCGTCTCCACGACGGTCATGTGCGGGTCGAGCGACTGCTCCTGGAACACCACGCCCATGCGCGCCCGCAGGGCCGGCGTGAGCGGCTCGCCGAGCACGCGGACCTCGCCTGCAGACGGGACGCGTCGTCCGATCAGCAGCGAGAGCAGGGTGCTCTTGCCGGCCCCGTTCGGGCCCAGCAGGCCGAAGATCGCGCCGGCTGGCACCGCGAGCGAGAGTCCGTCCAGCGCTAGCCGGTCGCCGTAGGCAAAGGAAACGCCCCGCACGTCGATGGCCGTGGTGGCCGCCGTCGCGGAGGCGTCTCGGGTGGTTCGCGTCAGCGTTGGACTATTCAAGATTGCACGCGGCTCGCGCCTGCAATCAGGATAGCAGCCGGCCCTGCGCAGGCAACCGGCTCAGCTCACCTCGCCGTCCCGCGGCCGGGCGCGCAGGAAGTAGGTCGAGCAGGCGTCGTCGATCGCCTCCGGCGTCAGCGCGGGTGCGCGTCCCTCGAAGCGCGCCGCGTCCACGACCGCCTCGATGATGTCGCGCGGGTGGCATCCGCGGAGCGCCCGGCCGTCGCGCTCGTACCACTCCGCGAAGAGCGACTGCACGGCTGCGGGGTCGTAGGCGATGCCGCGCGCCGCGCACTCGGCCCGCATGATGCGCTCGTACTCGTCGCGCGTCGGGTCCGGCACCTCGACCTTGTAGCGGATGCGGCGCAGGAACGCCTCGTCCGCCAGCTCCTCCGGCGGCAGGTTCGTCGAGAACAGCACGAGGACATCGAACGGGATCTCGATCGTCTGGCCGGTGTGGAGTGTCAGGTGGTCGATGCCGCCCTCGAGCGCGACGATCCAGCGGTTGAGCAGCTGCACCGCCGGGATCTGCTGGCGCCCGAAGTCGTCGATGATCAGCGTGCCGCCGTTCGCCTTGAGCTGCAGCGGCGCCTCGTACACGCGCGTGCGGTCGTCGTAGACCAGCTCCAGGCTGTGCTTCGTGAGCTCGCCGCCGGCCCAGATCACCGGCCGGCGGACGGCGACCCAGCGGCGGTCGTGCCGCACGACGCGCATCGGCGACTCCTCGCCGTACGTCTCTTCCGGCTCATCGATGATCTCGTGCTTCGACGAGTCGTACAGGTGCACGATCTGCCCGACCATCTCGATGGCGTACGGGATCCGGATCCCGCCCTCGATCGCGCTCCCGATCGCACGGACGACGGTCGTCTTGCCGTTGCCCGAAGCCCCGTACACGAGCGTCGCGCGCTTGGAGACGGCAGCGCGGCCGATGCGGCGCATTGTCGGCTCGGACAGGATCAGGGGAGAGAGCGCGTGCGTGATCGACTCCGGCGCGACCCAGGCGTCCATGATGCTCTGCGCCTGCACCTGCATGACGTACTGCGCGAGCGAGACGGGCGCCGGGCCGACGTAGCCGCTGCGCTCGAGCGCCGCCTGCGCGCGGTCGAGGCCCTTGTCGGTCAGGGAGTAGACGTAGCCGGAGGGGCCGGAGCCGACCGAGCCCTTCACGTCGACGAGCTGGTCGGCGTTCAATGCCTGCAGCAATTCCTGCATGACGCTGTTCGAGAGGCGCAGCTCGTCGCCCAGCTCCTGCTGCGTGAGGCGGCCCCGGTAGAACATCGTCTTCAGCACGAGGTCCAGCATGATCCCGCGGTCCACGCCGAGCTCGGCGACGGTCGTGGGCTCGGTGCTGCGGCTGATCTGGGCGGAGAGCATGGTCATCCGTAGGCCTCCCGGCGTAGTGCGGTACTTGACGTCCACCCCGGTCATTCAAACGGGCGCGCCGGGCGGGCGTTTCACGGGTGCGAAGGCGAGACGCGAGAAGCGAGAGGTGAGACGTCCGCCCGGCGTGCAGGGCAGGTTCAGCCGGAAGCCGGATGGCGGGCGCGCGGCGGCCTCGCCGGGTGGGGCCGCGTCCGCGCGAACCCTGCCCATAGCTCACTGTCCGCTCCCAAGGCCCGCGAGTCCACCGCCTATAATCGAGCAGGCGAAAGGGGGCAGCCGTGCGTACGCTGCGCGTGGCGCTTGCGCAGATCGACACGACGGTCGGTGACCTGCCCGGGAACGCCGCGCGCATCGTCGCCGGCATCGAGCGGGCGCGGGCGGCCGCCGCGGATCTCGTCGCCTTCCCGGAGCTCGCGGTCACGGGCTACCCGCCGGAGGATCTCCTGCTGCGCCGCTCATTCGTCGAGGACAACCTCTCGGCGCTCGACCGCATCGCCGCGGCCACGCACGGAGTGACGGCGGTGGTCGGCTTCGTAGACTCGGACGAGGACGGTGAGCTCTACAACGCGGCCGCGGTCCTGCACGAGGGGCGCATCGCCGGGCGCTACCACAAGCGCTTCCTGCCCAACTACGGCGTGTTCGACGAGGACCGCTACTTCCAGCAGGGCACGGAAGCGCCCGTGTTCGTGATCGCCGGCATCGACGTGGGCGTGAACATCTGCGAGGACATCTGGTATCCGGTAGGGCCGGCGCGCGACCAGGCGCTGTCGGGCGCGGAAGTCATCGTGAACATCAACGGCTCGCCATACCACCGCGGAAAGGGGCTGCAGCGCGAGCAGATGATCGCCACCCGCGCGACCGACAACAGCGCCGTCGTCTGCTACGTGAACGCCGCGGGCGGGCAGGACGAGCTCGTCTTCGACGGGCACAGCGTGGTCTACAGCGAGCGGGGCGAACTGCTCGCGCGCGGCGCCGCCTTCCGCGAGGACTTCGTCATCTGCGACGTCGACGTCGAGGGGGTGTTCCAGACCCGCCTGCACGACCCGCGCCGCCGCAAGGACCGGCTCGACCTGCAGCGCGCCGGCGCCTCGCCGCGGATCGCCGTCTCGGAGGCGCCGGCCGTCGCCGAAAAGCCGGCGCACGCCCCGACGATCGCCGCGGCGCCGGGCCCGGTGGAGGAAGTGTGGCTCGCGCTCGTCCTCGGCGTGCGGGACTACTTCGCGAAGACCGGGTTCCAGCGCGCCTACGTCGGGCTGTCGGGCGGCGTCGACTCGTCCCTCGTCGCGGCGATCGCCGTGGACGCGCTCGGCGCCGACGCCGTCACGGGCGTCTCCATGCCCTCGCGGTTCTCGTCGGAGGGCAGCAAGACCGACGCCCGCGCGCTCGCGGAGCGGCTTGGCATCCGCCTGGTGACGATCCCGATCGAGGGCGCCTTCGCCGCCTCGCTCGACATGCTCTCCGAGGCGTTCGCCGACACGGAGTTCGGCATGGCCGAGGAGAACCTGCAGGCGCGCATCCGCGGGAACATCCTCATGTCGCTCTCCAACAAGTTCGGGGCGATGGTGCTCACCACCGGCAACAAGAGCGAGCTGGCGACGGGCTATTCCACGCTGTACGGCGACATGGCCGGCGGCTTCGCCGTGATCAAGGACGTGCCGAAGACGCTCGTCTACAGCCTCGCGCGTTATCGCAACGCTGCGGCCGGCGCCGAGATCATCCCGCAGAGCGTGCTCGAGAAGCCGCCGAGCGCCGAGCTGCGGCCCGATCAGCTCGATACCGACTCGCTGCCGCCGTACGAGGTGCTCGACCCGATCCTCGAGATGTACGTCGAGGACGACCGCAGCGTCGAGGAGATCGTCGCCGCGGGCTTCGACGAGGAGACCGTACGGCGGGTGGTGCTGATGGTCGACCGCAACGAGTACAAGCGCCGGCAGGCGCCGCCCGGGATCAAGATCACGCCGCGGGCGTTCGGGCGGGACCGCCGGCTGCCGATCGCGAACCGCTACCGCCCGCGCTGAGGTGCCCTCGCCCCAGCGCCCCGGCGCTGGCACAATGTCGGCCGAGATGTCGATCCGCGGACTGATCTTCGATTTCGGCGGCGTCCTCTGGAACATGCGCTGGGACGTCAGCCTGGAGCTGGAGCGCGCCCACGGCCTGCGGGAGCGCGCGATCGTCGAGACGCTCTACGGCAACGGCGCCTGGCGGCAGATCGAAGTCGGCGAGGGCGACCGGGAGGCGTGGCTGCGCGATGCGCACGTGCAGCTCGAGTCCCTCGCTGGCAGGGCGCTGCCGCCGCTGCACCAGCACTGGCGGGAGCGGCAGCACGCGATCGTCCCGAACATCGAGCTGGTGCGCGCGCTTCGGCCGCCGTACCGGACGGCGGTGCTGAGCAACGCCGACGTCACGCTCCCGGAGCGGCTCCGCGCGAACGGGCTGTGGGAGCTGTTCGATGACGTCGTCTGCTCGGCGGAGGTGCGGCTGGCGAAGCCGGAGCCGCGCATCTACGCCCTCGCCGCGGAGCGCCTGGGGCTGGCCGCCGCCGAGTGCGTGTTCATCGACGACCTGGAGAGCAATGTGGAAGCGGCGCGGGCCACAGGGATGCATGGGGTGCACTTCCGCGTGGACCGTGGCGACGACCTGGCGGCGCAGCTCGCCGAGCTCGGCGTCACGCCGCGGCGGGAGCAGGACCGGCGCGTGCCGGAGGAGGTGTAGATGCCGTCCGAGTATCGATTGTTCGTGGCGCTCGTGATGGGGACGCTCATCCTGTCGATCGCCCTGGTCATCTTCACGGCGATCGCGCCATCCGCAGCCCGCTTCGGCGGCGGCTAGCTCGAGCTACCGGCGCCGGGCGGAGGCCTCAGGCGCCGGCGAGCAGGTTGGCGACGGTGCGGTAGACGTCCGGGTTGAACGCCATCCCGATGTGCGTCGCCGTGACTTCGCGGTTCAGGGCGGTGTCCTCTTCGACGCAGGAGCGCCAGTCCACGACGCCATCGACCTTCGAGAAGATCGCGCTGCGCTGGAAACCGGACGGCGCGTCGTCCTCGCGCAGCGTCGTGACGAACGTGCACGAGCATTCCGGGGTGTAGCAACTCTGCGTCACCTCGCGGCGCCGCCGCCGCTCGCGCACGATGTTCGACCGCACGAAATTCGCCGCGCTGAGGATCAGCGGGTGCGCGCGCACGGACCGGAACGGCGAGCCCATCGTGATCACATGCCGCACGATCTTCGGCTCCCGCGCCGCGACCGCGCGCGCGAGCATGCCGCCCAGGCTGTGCCCGACGATCGTCACGGGCTCGCCCGTCGCGCGGTGCGCCTCGCGCACGGTCTGCAGCAGGCGCTGCGTCAGCAACTCGGGACAGTCCACATTGCGCCCGATGCCGGAGAAGTACGGCCGGTAGCCGATGCGGCGCAGCCACAGGTGCATCTCTGTCAGGTAGCGGTCGCTGCCGAGGAAGCCCGGGACGACGACCACCGGTTCGCCGTGGCCGTGGGGGACACCGAAGCCGTAGTAGACCGGCGAGGCGTGCAGGGCAATCCAGTCGAGGGGGAAGAACGCTTCCAGCCAGATCGGGCGGCCGGTTGGCTCATACCCTGAGAGTTCGCTGCGCGGGGCGACGTTCTGCGCCAAGTGCCCCCCTTCCCCCGGCTGCCGGGCCGACCCCGCCGCCGGGGTCTATCATCGGGCCTTTCACAGTGATAAATCAACTCATTGTCAATGACATAACAACGGCAGGAGGCGTTGGGCGGCGCGCGCATCGCAATCCCGGGGCGATTTCGTATCAGCGCCGGCGGCCGAGGGGTATAATCGCCCTGCAGCAAACGGATGTGCGAGCCGGGTGCGGGAGGCAGGGACATGGCCGCGTCGCGGTTGTCGAGGCGCATGAGCGCCGAGGACGCCTGGTTCCTGTATTTCGAGAAGCCGCACGCGCCGCTGCACATCGGCTCCGTCGCGATCTTCGAGGACGACATCCCGGCCGATGACCTGCGCGCGAGCATGAGCGCGCGCATGCACCTCATCCCGCGTTACCGGCAGCGCGCGATCGTGCCGGCGCTGTACGCGGCGCACCCGGCGTGGGAAGACGACCCGGACTTCCACATCGACCGCCACGTCCACGAAGTGCGCTTGCCCGAGCCCGGGACCGAGGCGCAGCTGCGGGCAGCGGCGGCGACGATCTTCGCGCCGATGCTGCCGCGCGACCGGCCGCTGTGGGACATCACCGTCGTCCGGGGCCTCGAGGGCGGCCGCACGGCGTACGTCAGCCGCGTGCACCACTGCCTGGTGGACGGCGTGTCGGGCATCGAGCTGCTGCTCGCGGTGCTCGACCTCGTCCCCAACCCGGAGCCGTCGAAGCCGCCCGATGAGGCGTGGGACCCGCGTCGGTTGCCCGGCGCGCTCGAAGCCTGGGCCGAGGCGATGTTCGACCAGTGGATGCAGGGGATGCGCGCCTGGACGCGCTGGCAGCAGGACGCGCTGGACGCCCGCGCGCAGATGCGCCGGGCCGCCGGACTGGCGCGCGCGCTCGAAATCGCGATGCCGCTCGCCCTCCGGCAGCCGCACCGCGCGCCCTGGAACAAGCCCATCAGCGGGGAGCGCGCCGTCGCCTGGACGGACATGTCCTTCCGAGAGGTGCGCGGCATCCGCAGCGCGCTCGGCGGCACCGTGAACGACGTGATGCTCGCGGTGCTCGGCGGCGCGCTGGGGCGTGAGCTGCGGGAGCAGGGCGTGGCCACCGAGGACCTCACGTTGCGCGTCCAGATCCCGGTCAACGTGCGCAGCGAAGACGAGAAGGGCGCGCTCGGCAATCGCGTCTCGATGATGCTGCCGGAGATCCCCGTCTGGCCGATGACCCCGGAAGAGCGCCTGCGCGCGGTGCGCGAGGAGATGGAGCGGCTGAAGGCGGACGCGCAGGCGAGCGCGTTCGAGCAGTTGCTCGAGCTCTCGGAGAACCTGCCGGCCGCCTGGCACGCGCTCGCGGGGATGGGGGGCGTCCCGCAGGGCGCGCTGAACCTCGTCTGCACGAACGTCCCCGGCCCGCTGATCCCGCTCTACAGCGTCGGCCGGCGCATGCTCGCGCACTATCCGCTCGTGCCGCTCGCCGGCGACCTGGGCATCGGCATCGGCATCACGAGCTTCGACCAGGGCCTGTACTTCGCGGTGATGTGCGATCCGCGCGCGCTGCCGGACCCCGGCCGCGTCGCCGGCTTCGTCGCCAACGAGTTCCGCGCGCTGCGTGCGGCGGCCGGCGTCCAGCAGACGGACCTGCCGGAGATCGGCAGCGTCCCGCCGCACCTGCGCGCGAACGGGAGCGCCTCCCCGGCGACGCAGGCGGCAACCCCGGCGGCCTAGCCAGCCGCCGCGGCTAGCGGAATTACGCGCGTTTGGACTGCGAGAACGCGAGCTGCGCGCTGCGCACGGTGGCCCCGCCGTCTGGCGGCCCGCTCCGGCCGGGCGGTCCTTGCGGCGTCGCCGTTTAGGTCGTGCTCGGAGACCATCGCTTCCAGGTGCGCATCGGCGCGGAGTTGTGCCTGACTGGACGCAGTCCACGACCTCGCGTTCGAGCGGCCCGGCGGCTGCACGTTGCATGAACGCACCGCCGGTTACGACGTGCGCTGTCAGCTCAGGAACGGCCCAGTGGTTGTGCGGCGCGCAGCCCGGCTCGTGAACTCCACGTGGAGCATCGTTGGGGCGTACGGCGTGGAGCGAGGTTGCGCATACGGCACGTCCATTCTCCCCAGTCGCGGGACTTGGGCTGATCCTACGCTTGTAGCCATCGGTGAAAAGACATATCGCAGTACGGGTTCTTCTCGAGCTGGTCCCGTGGTCACCGGACGGCCCGAGGCTGTCAAGCAGGACGGAGCCGGGCCGATCGTCTGGCAGCCCCGAGGCACGCGTGATACGCTGGCCGCCCCGCCTCGTTGAGGAAACCGACATGAACCACACGCAGGTTGCGGCCGCCGCCGGCCCTGACGCCGCGCACGCCCCCGCGGCTTCGGCGCAGGGCGGCCGCCTGGTTTCGATCGACATCCTGCGTGGCCTGGCGATCCTGTGGGTCATCCTGTTCCACCTGTGGGCGGACATGACCCACCACCTCGACCGGGGCGACCTGTTCGTGGCCGTGCGCGAGCAGATGTACGACGGCAAGCCGTGGCTCGCCCTGCGCACCGCCGGCGAGGTGCTCCTGAGTCAGGGCAACCTCGGCGTCGCGCTCTTCATGATGCTCAGCGGGCTCTCGCTGACGCTGAACGCGTATCGTCGCGACGAGCCGCCGATCTGGCACGGCTACGTCACGCGCTTCCGCCGCGTGGTGCCGGTGTACTGGGCAGGCTTCTTCCTCTTCCTCGCGACGATTGCCGCTATCGCGCTCATCCAGACGCTGCTCGATGGCCACAGCTATGGCTACCAGTGGTCGCACGTGACCGTGGCGGCGGAGGCGCCGGTGCGCGTCGGCTGGGCGGACGCGATGTGGGCGCTCAGCATCTTCGCCTGGGTGTTCCGCGACAAGCCCGATGTGACGAACGGGGTGCTGACGCTGCCGGCCCCGGTGAACTCCCTCTGGTTCGTGCAGCTGCTGCTGGCGTACTACCTGCTGTTCCCATTCGCGCTGCGCCTCGAGCGCCGGATCGGCCCGTGGAACTTCGCGCTCGTCGGCGTTGCCCTGGCGGTCGGGGCACGCGCGGCGTTCGTGCCGTGGTCGCACGATGGGCTCGACCCGCTGTATGCCGTGCGATACCTCTGGGCCCTGTTCCCATTTCGCCTGTCCGAGTTCTTCCTGGGCATGAGCCTGGGGCACCTGCTCGCCACCCGGCATGACGACGTCGGCGCGTGGCTGCGGCGCGGCGTCGACACCGCCGGCTTCGTCGCGCTGGGCGTGGCGCTCGTCGTCACCGGGCTGCTGCTTGCGGCGAAGGGCGACGTGCAACTGATCGCGAGCGACGTCGTCGTGCATGCCGGACTTGCCCTGGTGATCATGCCGTTGCTGTTCAAGGCACCGGGGCGGTTGGAAACGAGCGTCGTCGCCCGCGCCCTCGTGTCCCTCGGCGTCGTGTCGTTCACCGCGCTGATCGTGAACGACATGATGCGCTACGTCGCCAGCTTCCTGCGCACGGAGCACGTGAGCGGTCCTGCCTGGTGGTTCTTCCTGGTGGTCGTGTACGTCCCCGGCGGGACCCTCCTGGCATATCCACTGGCGAGCGCGTTCGGGTTGCTGCCGTCACAGCGGGCGCGTGATCGGGCGCGCGAGGCGCAGCCCGCTGCCGAGGAGCCGAGGCGCCTGCGCCGTCGCGAGCGGCGCAGACTCGCGCGCGAGGCGCGGGCGAAGAGCGCCGCGCGCGCGTAGGCCCATGCCGTGTGGCGCGCGATGGCCCGAGGCCGCCGGCGCGTCAAGGCTCCTCGCGGAAGGCGGTCGCGCCGCGCGAGGATCGCTGGTACGCTTGGGCTCCCCGCCGCAATGAGGCTCGCATGAAGGACACACAGGTGGCCCCGGCACCTCCCGCCGTCGCGGCGCCGTCCGCCGGGCGCCTCGCTTCGATCGACATCCTGCGCGGCCTGGCGATCCTGTGGATCATCTGCTTTCACCTGTGGCTCGATACGGTGCACACGCCGTATCGCACGCAGCTCTATGTCGACGTGCGTCGCTACGCGCTCGCGGGCGACGTCGTCGGCGTCGTGCGCTACGCCGGCGATGCCCTGCTGGCCGCGGGCAACTTCGGCGTGGCGCTGTTCATGATGCTCAGCGGGATCTCGCTGGCCCTGAACGCGTATCGCCGCGGGGAGCCGCCGTTCTGGCGCGGATACACCACGCGCCTCCGGCGGGTGATCCCGGTCTACTGGGCGGGGATCGGCCTGTTCGCCGCGACGGTCGCGCTGATCGCGTTGCTGCAGGTCTCGTCCGATGGGGGGACGTTCACCAGGCAGTGGGCGCTCGTGCGCGCCCCCGGATCCGGCGCGCCGGTGAAGTTTGGGCGGGAAGAGGCGCTCTGGGCAGTCAGCATCTTCGGCTGGATCTTCCGCGACAACCCGGAGTCGGCGGGCGGCGTGCCGGTGAACTCGCTCTGGTTCGTCCCGCTGTTGATCCAGTACTACCTGCTCTTCCCCTTCTTGCTGAAGGTCGAGCGCCGGGTCGGTCCGTGGAGCTTCGCGCTCGCGGCCGTGGCAGTGACCCTCGCCGCGCGCGCCGCGATCGTCCCCTCGAACCGCGGGACGGTCCAGTGGTTGTACGACTCACGCTACGTGTGGGCGCTGGCGCCGTTCCGGCTGTCCGAGTTCTGCCTCGGCATCAGCATCGGCCACCTGCTCGCGACGCGGCGCGACGCGGTCGGCGCGTGGATGCAGCGCGGCTCGGACGCCGCCGGCGTCGCGCTGCTCGGTCTCGCGCTCTGCGTCACGGGCCTCATCCTTGCGCCGAGAAGCGACGCCGAGATGATCATCAGCGACGTCGTGGTGCACGTGGGGCTGGCGCTGCTGATCGCGCCGCTGCTGTTCAGGACGCCGCGGCGGATCGAGATGAGCATTGTCGCGCGTGCGCTGGTGTTCGTCGGCGTCGTGTCGTTCACCGGACTGATCACGAACGACATGATGCGCTACTTCGCGAGCTATCTGCGCTACGAGGACGTGACGGGACCGGCCTGGTGGTTCTTCCTCTGGGTGGTGTACGTGCCGGTGGGCACGCTGCTCGCCTACCCGCTCGCCGCGCTATTCGGGCTGCTGCCGTCGCAGCGCGCGGGCGCGCGCAACGCGCCGGCGGCCGCGGCTGAGGACGAGCCGCGGCGGCTGCGCCGCCGGCAGCGCGGGAAGCTGGCGCGCGAGGGGCGGGCGAAGAGCGCGGCGCGGGCCTAGCGGGATCCCACGCGCGGATCAGCCCTCAGTCGTGGAACCCGTCGATGTCGTACGACATGATCAGCATGTCGTGCGTGCGCCCCTCGTTGTCCACCACGTGGTCGGCGAGCAGCGCCTCCGGGCGGAAGCCGACGCGCTCGAACGCGGCGCGCGCGCCCTTCTGGTCCGCTGTCATCTGCGCCGTCACCTTGCGCAGCCCGAGCTCCTTCGCCACTTCGAACATCTCGACGACCAGGCGCCCGCCGAGGCCCGTGCCCCGGTAGTCCGTGCCGACGATCGTCCGGATCTCCCCGACGTGCCGGGTCCAGAGCACCTCGTTGTGGTGCAGGCTCGCGTAGCCCGCGAGCGTGTCGCCGTCGTACGCGAGCACGGTGATCGTGCGCCCCGCCTCGATGTTGCGCAGCCACTCATCGACGTTGCGCGGCTCGGTGATGTCCATGCGGAGGAACAGCACGTCGCCACGCGGCAGCGTGCGGGCGAAGGCGACGACCGCGTCGCGGTGGGACTTGTCCATCAGCCGCAGCTCGAACGTGCGTCCGTCACCGAGGCGGATGCTCCGCGGATAGGTGTGTCTCTGGCCGGCCGTGTGCGCTTCCGTCGTCATGCGCCCCCCTCCCTCGCCGCGCACCCCGCCGGTCGCGGCGAGCCGATCCTAGCACAGGACTGGGCGATGGTGGTCGGGGGCGAGCGCGAGTCGAAGCCGGATCGAGGCTCGATCGCTCGGGGAGGCGCCGTTCTGCGGACGCCCGATCGCCGCTACAGTGCCCCCGTGGAGGAGCCGTTGCCACAACCCGTGTCGCGCCCGGCGTCGCTCGAAGAGTGGAACGCCCGCATGGCGTCCGCCATCGGCCAGTCGATCGCGATGCGCATCGAGGAGGTCTCGGAAGAGCGCGTCGTGATGACGATGCCGGTCGATGCGCGGGTGCACCAGCCATGGGGCATCCTGCACGGCGGCGCCTCGCTCGTGCTGGCCGAGAGCGCGGCCTCGATCGGTGCGGGGCTGAACTGCCCGCCGGGGATGCGCGCCGTCGGGCAGGAGATCAACGCCAACCACCTGCGCCCCAAGCGCGACGGCGTCGTGCGGGCCGTCGCGGAGCCGTTGCACGTCGGCCGCACGAGCCAGGTATGGTCGGTCGAGATCCGCGACGAGGCGGGGAAACTGGTGTGCATCTCGCGCTGCACCCTGGCGGTGATCCCGGCGCCGGATTAGGTCCAGGGGCGGATGACGATGCCGTGCCTCCGTCCGCCCTCCAGCGCCCCGGCTGCGGCGGAGCCGCGCGCTACGGCCACCAGAGCGCGCGGGCCTGCGCGCGCAGGTCGTCGCGATGGTCCGGGTGCGCGACGGCGATCAGCTCTTCGGCGCGCTGCCGGTGATTCTTGCCCCACAGCCGGGCGACGCCGTACTCCGTGATCACCGTGTCGGCGTAGAAGCGCGGCACGGTGATCAGCGAGCCCGCGTCCATCTGCGCGACGATGCGCGAGACAGCGCCGCCCATCGCGGTCGAGGGCAGCAGCGTGATCGCGCGGCCGTGCGGCGAAAAGGCGCCTGCCATGTGCATCTCCGGCTGGCCGCCGGTGCCGTTGATGATGCGCCCGCCGAAGACGCTCTCGGCGTTGATCTGCCCCAGCAGGTCCACCGTGATCGCGTTGTTGATGGCGACGAAGCGGTCGAAGCGCGTCAGCGTGCGCGGGTGCAGCACGTACTCCGGGTCGTACAACTCGAAGTGCGGGTTGCTATCGATGATCGCGAGGTCGTTCGGGTCGCAGCCCGTCCACGCGGCCGCGACGCTCTTCCCGTGGTGCAGCTTCTTGCGGCTGCCGTCGACGATGCCATCGCGCCACATCCGCGCCAGCCCGGGCCAGCCCAGCTCCGTGTGGATGCCCAGGTGCTGCTTCCCGGCGAAGGCGCCGAGCCGCGCCATGCCGCGCGAGGGCTCGCCCGTGCCGATTTGGATCGTGTCGCCGTCCTGGATGATCTCGTGCAGGTGCTTCGCGATCGGCTCCGCCTCCGGCGGCGGGTCGCCCATGCCGAGCAGCCGGCGCGCGTCGTCGGGCGAGACGGCCGCGAGCACGCCGGCCACCGCCGCGAGCAGGCGGATGTCCGGGAGCTCGTCGGCGAGCTGCCGCCAGCCCTCGCGGCGGGCCTCGTCGGGCACCGTCGCGACCGCCGCGTCGAACTGCTCGCGGCTGAACGGCGGCGCCTCGTGCTCGACGAAGTGGTCGATCTCCGAGACGTGGATGTAGACGTCGCCGAACACCTGCGCGAGGGCGGGGTTCACCTCCGCGATCACCGTCGGGCAGCGGCGGGCGTAGGAGCGCTGCACCCAGTGGTGCGGACCGAAGTGGCAGAAGCCCGCGGCGTTCGGCGGCGAGACGGTGACGA
This sequence comes from Dehalococcoidia bacterium, assembly GCA_035650575.1. Classification (GTDB taxonomy): domain Bacteria; phylum Chloroflexota; class Dehalococcoidia; order DSTF01; family JACRBR01; genus DASRHM01. Next base: position 17,769 of record DASRHM010000057.1, read on the forward strand.
AGACCACGTCCGGCACGCGCACGTCCTCGCGGCCCTGGTCGTACGCCTTCATGCCCAGGGAGAACAGGTTCGGGAGGTAGGCGCCGCGCCGCTCGTCGGTGACGAAGCGCGCGAAGTCGCCGATGTACAGCTCGAACTCGACCTTGAACACCGATTCGTCGGGCATGCGCAGCCACCCCGGGTCCGCGGCCGGCGCGAGCAGGCGGATCGTGACGTCGCGCAGCTCGTCGCGCCGCGCGGCGAGCGCGGGCGGCAGCGTCACCGGAGGGAAGATAGAGAGCACGACCGTGTCGCCGGACTTCACCGCCTTCACCGCCTGCTCCGGCGTCGTCAGTCGCTGCCGGTAGATCTCCTGCCAGTCCACCCGACCCTCCGTGTGTGCCGTCGTCGTCATATCGAAGGCGATTATCCGCGCGCGCGGCGGCACGGGGAAGCCCGCGCCGCCGCGGCGCCCGATGCCCTTCCGCCTTTGCGGGCGGCGTGGCAGTCTTGGCGCGCGGTCCGTCGCCTCCACGTGGGGCGGGCGCGCACCAGTGGAGGGACGATGGCAGCGAATCGATTCAACGTCGGCGAGATCGAGGTGCTCGTGCTCGCGGACGGCTCGTTCACGGTGCCGCCGACCGCCTACTTCGGCGGGACGACGGATGCGCAATGGGAGGAGCACCAGCGCTGGATGGACCACGACGGGAAGCTCGTCTTCCCCTTCGGCTGCTTCCTGGTCCGCACGGCCGGCCGCACGGTGCTCATCGATACGGGCCTCGGCGAGCAGTCCATGGGGCCGGCGACGGGCGGTGCGCTGCTCTCCGAGCTTGCGTCCGAGGGCGTGCGTCCCGCCGACATCGACACGGTGTTCGTGACGCACCTGCATGCCGACCACGTCGGGAGCTGCGCGCTGACCTTCGAGGGGGCGCTGCGCGTTACGTTCCCGAACGCGACGTACCGCTGGACATCGGACGAGCAGGCGTACTGGAGCACGCCGAAGCCGGAGCATCGCTTCGCGCGGCGCGACATCTTCGAGGTGGTGACGCCGCGCTGGCAGGCCGCTGACCCCGGCTCGGCGGTCGCTCCCGGCGTCGATGTGGTCGCGCTGCCCGGGCACACGCCGGGGCACGCGGGCGTCGTCGTGTCCTCCGGCGGGGAGCGTGCGTTCATCCTGGGCGATGCGATCGGCTGCCCGGTGCAACTCGAAGAGCCGGAGTGGTCGGGGCTCGGCGATCTCGACCCCAGGCTCGCGCGCAAGACCCAGGAGGCGCTGGCGCGCGAGGTCGAGGGCACCGGCGCGCTCGTCGGCGCGAGCCACTTCCCCGGCCTCGCATTCGGGCGCGTACTCCGGGGCGAGGGCAAGCGCTACTGGCAGCCGGTGTAGCGCGCCGTCAGGACGGTTCGCGCGCTTCCTCGCCGTCCAGCACGCCGGCACAGTGCCCCGGTCGCAGGAAGTCCAGCACGCGGCAACCGATGCGGCCCCAGAGCCGCCCGGCGCCCTTCGCCTGCGCCAGGCGCAGGCTGATCGTCGCGTCGGGGTCGCCGCCGGTGAGCGCGTTGAGCCACTCGTCGGTCGCGACGAGCACGTTCCAGGACCACTGGCGGACTCGGCGGGACAGCGTCTTCATCGCCGCGCGATCGTGCCGCGCACCGGCGCCAACGCCAATCGAAATGCGTCACCGCGGACAGCGGCGGCGCGTAGCGGGGGTGCGGGAACCTCGACGCGGCGGCGCCGCGCGGGGAAACCGTTGCCGGGAGCGACTCTGCGCTTCGCTCAGAACGACGCGCCGCCTGCCCCGGCGAGCGGCCGAAATGGAATCGGGCGGAAGGACGCTTGGTCCCTCCGCCCGAGTCCGGGCGCCTGTTGGCTGCAGTTTACTCCGTCGCGCTGCCGTTCGCAGCGGCCGCCGCGGTCTTGCGCGTCTTCGTCGCGGCCTCGGCCGTCGCGTCGGCGACCTCCGCGCCCTCGCTGCGGACGCGGCTCGTCACGCGGCTGACACCCGTGCGCACGCGGTCCGCCGTCGTCGACGCGACGTCGCGCGCCGCCTCGACCGCGGCCTCGCCGGCGATGCGGTTCGCCTTGACGACTTTCTCGATCGTGTCGCGCGCCTCGGTGCGGGACTCCGCCAGCTCATCGAACATCTGGCGCGCCAGCTCGAGCGCGCGGCCCTGCGCCTTCGTGGTCGACTCCATGACGGCGCGGTAGAAGCCGCCGATGTCGGTCGGGTCCTCGGCGAACTTCTTGCCCAGCTCGAGCGCTTCCTTCTGGCCGCGCTGCGCCTCGCTGAGCAGGCTGCTGGAGACGCGGAAGCCGCGCTCGTTGCCCTGCTTGATCGCCTCGATGATCGCGTCGTAGCTCTCGCTGAGCGCATCGAAGTACTTGTCGACGGCGGTGCTCTTCGCCATGCCCCTGGACCTCCCTGCGTGGTGGTGGTGGGGCGGCACTTGCGCCCCTCTGCCGATATGTGCAAAATACACATAGCGGCGGGCCGCTGTCAACCCCCGTCGCAGAGATTTAACCGCGGATTTGATCCGCAGGCGGAAGGCCGGTGGTAGCATGGTCAGACGCAAGGACGACGAGCGCGAGACGCCGTTCCGGCTGCACGGCGACCTGCTCACGACGAGCCTGCTGGCGTTCCTGAAGAACTGGAACGCCTACGGCTATCAGCTCACGCAGCGGCTTGCCGAGGCGGGGCTGCCGGCCTTCGACTCGGGGACCGTCTACCGGACGCTGCGGCAGCTCGAGAAGACCGGCCTCGTCTCGTCGTTCTGGGACACGTCCGAGTCCGGGCCCGCCCGCCGCATGTACTCGCTGACGAAGGCGGGCGAACTGTTCCTCTCGGGCTGGATCGACGTCCTGGGCCGGTACCAGGCCGTCCTCCAGAAGACGCTCGAGGACCTGGCGCCGCGGGACGAGGACGAGCCGGGCGGCCGCCGGAAGGCTGGCGGCGCCTCGTAGCTCCGGGGGCAGGGAGCGCCCGGAAGGAGCACCGCGTCATGGCCGACCAGCCGACCCAGAACCCCCTCGACCTCTGGCGCCAGTACCTGACCGACTCCGAGCGCCAGTGGAACGCCTTCTTCAAGGACGTCCTCGGCACCGATGCCGCCTCCAACGTGATGAACACCTGGGTGGAGGCGTCGCTCACCGTCCAGCGGCTCTTCGCCGACGCTCTGGAGCGCTACTACTCGGCGTTCAACATCCCGACGCACGGCGACCTCGTTGCGCTCGGCGAGCGGCTGAAGACCATCGAGGAGACGCTCGCGCGGCTCGAGACGGCGGTGCTGGCGGGCGAGGCGGGCCGCGCTCCCGCGCGCCCGAAGCCGCGCCGCACGAAGCAGCCGCCCGCCGCCGCTCGGGCGAACGGCGCGAGCGGATCGTAGGTTTCCCGACTGTCCAGCCTGCCGCGCGCGATGGCATACTGGCGTCGCAGCATCGCGATCACGGAGCCCGCATGACGACGCAGACGGCCCCGGAGAACATCGCCACCGTGGTCCGCACCGAGGTCGAGCGCACCATACAACGCTCGCGGCGCGGGATCGATGTGCTGCTCAACCGCGACGAACCGGATGTCGGCATGACGCCGAAGGACGTCATCTACGCGCGCGGCACGCTGCGCCTCTACCATTACCGGCCGCTGGCGGACGAGGTGTACCGCATCCCCGTCCTGCTCGTGATGTCGCTCATCAGCAAGCCATACATCCTCGACTTGACGCCGGGCGTGAGCTTCGTCGAGTTCCTCCTGCGCAACGGCTACGACGTCTTCATGATCGACTGGGGCGTGCCCCGCCCGGAGGACGCGAAGCTGCGGCTCGAGGACTACACGCTCGACTTCATCCCGGCGTGCCTCGGGAAGGTGCGGGAGGAAACGGGCGAGCAGCAAGTGTCGTTCATCGGCTACTGCATGGGCGGGCTGTTCTCGCTGATCTACGGCGGCCTGCACGAGGACGCGCCGATGGCGAACCTCGTCTGCATCGCGACGCCGGTGAACTTCGAGGGCATGGGGCTGTTCAAGCAGTGGACCGACCGCCGCTGGTTCGATGTCGACCGCGTCGTCGACACGCTCGGCAACATCCCACCGGAGCTGATCTACCGCTCGTTCGAGATGCTGCGCCCGGCCGACCGGCTCGTCGCCTACGTGCGGCTCTGGGACAACCTCTGGAACGACCAGTACGTGAAGCACTACCGGCTGTTCAACAAGTGGACGAGCGACCAGATCCCGTTCCCCGGCGAGTGCTTCCGGCAGACGACGAAAGACCTCATGTGGGACAACAAGCTGATGGCGGGCGCGCTCGCGGTCGGCGGCCGGACGGTGGACCTGAAGCGGATCAGCTGCCCCGTCCTCAACGCCATGGCCCAGCACGACCACATCGCCCCCTACGAGGCCACGCAACCGCTGACTTCGCTCGTCGGCAGCGCGGACAAGGAAGACGTGCTGCTCAAGGGCGGGCACGTCAGTCTCGTCGCCGGCATGAACGCCGTCATGCGCCTCTGGCCCAAGGTCAACGACTGGCTCTCGGTGCGCTCCGTATGACCGCGGACGCCTCGGCGCTCACGCTGCCGCGCGACGTGCGCCTCGCCGACGGCAGCGCCATCACGCTGCGCCTGCTCGCGCGCACGGACCGCGAGCCGTTCCTGCGCTTCACGCAGTCGCTGCCGGAGCACGACCTGCTCTTCCTGCGCATCGACATCTCCGACCCCGATGTGATCGATGCCTGGCTCGACAACATCGACCTCGAGCGCATCGTGACGATCGTCGCCGAGCGGGACGGGCGGATCTGGGGCTACGGCAGCCTGCACATGAGCAACGCGCATTGGTCGCGCCACGTCGGCGAGATCCGCGTGCTGATCGATGGCGCGCTGCGCGGCAAGGGGCTCGGGCGCGCGCTCGCGGAGGCGATCTTCGCGCAGGCGCTGGAGCACGGCATCGAGAAGATCATCGCCCAGATGACGATCGACCAGGAGGGCGCGATCGCCACCTTCGAGCAGCTCGGCTTCAAGGCGGAGGCGCTGCTGCGCGATCACGTGAAAGACCGAACGGGCCGCACGCACGACCTCCTCCTCTACTCCCACGACGTGCGCAGCTTCCAGTCGCAGCTCGACGCCTACGGCGTCACCGAGGCGGCCGCCGGGCAGTAGCGCTGGCTCGGCCGCAGGTCTCAGGTCGCTGGTCGCTGGCTGGCGACCGCCGCCATGGCGCGTAACCCGACGATCCTCGATCCTCCGTCCGTCATCACCTCCCAGCGGAAAGGCGTGCACCATGCAGATGCCGGCGCTCTCGCTCGCCGCGGTCCCCGGGCGGCGCAAGACGACGATCGAGCTGGCGGCGGAGATCGAGCGCCGCGGCTACGCCGGGATCTACCTTCCGAGCTTCGGCGATGCGATGGGGCTCGCGCTCGCCATCGCCCTGACGACGAAGACGATCGAGTTCGGGACGACCGTGCAGCCGATCTACCTGCGCACGGCCGCCGACTTCGCGGGCAACGCGGCGTTCATCCACGAGGTGTCGGGCGGGCGCTTCCGCTTCGGCATCGGCGTGACGCACGGCCCCGTGCACCAGCGGCTCGGCGTGAAGCCGGGCAAACCGCTCGCGGACATCCGCCGCTTCGTCGCGGACCTGCGGAAGGCAGGCGAGAGCCTCGGCGGGCTGCCGCCGGTGGTGCTGGCGACGCTGCGGCGCAGGATGCTCGAGCTTTCCGCCGAGATCGCGGAGGGCGCGGTGTGGGCGAACGGCGCGCGCTCGCACATGGCGCAGTCGCTTTCGTGCCTGCCGGCGGAGAAGCGCGACTCCCCGGACTTCTTCATCGGCAACATGATCCCCACGTGCATCGCCGAGGACCGCGCCGCGGCGGCGGCGGTGATGCGCCGCACGCTGACCGGCTACGTGCTCCTGCCGAACTACAACAATTACTGGTGCGAGGCGGGGTACGAAGAGGAGATGATGGCCATCCGCGCGGCGCAGCAGGCCGGCGACCTGGCGAAGGTGCCGCAGCTCATGTCCGACCGCTGGCTCTCCGATGTCACCCTCTACGGCACGCCGTCGGACGTGCGCGAGGGCCTCGAAGCCTGGTTCGCGGCCGGCGTCCGCACGCCGATCCTCGTGCCTTCGAGCGCGTCCGGCGGCCAGATGAAGGCGTTCGAGGAGATGTTCGCGACGTTCGGGTAGGTCGCGCGCACAGCTTCCACCAGAGCTTCGGCGCCTTTATGATCGGATGGCGCGCCGGGCCGGTCCGCGGCGCCCAGGGAGGACACGCATGGATTTCAACGACACGACGGAAGAGGCCCAGTGGCGCACCGAGGTGCGCGACTTCCTGAAGAAGGAATACCCGGCCGAGCTGCAGGGGCGCGGCGGCCGCGAGGACGGCGAGGGCCTGTTCCGCGCCCGCGCCAGCGAATCGGACCCGATGAAGCGTTGGCGCGCGGCGCTCAAGAGCCGCGGCTGGGTCGCGCCGGCGTGGCCGAAGGAGTACGGCGGCGCCGGGCTCGACATCAAGCGGCAGTTCATCCTCAACGAGGAGTTCGCCGAGTTCGGCGCGATGAACGTCGGCGGCTTCGGCACGATGATGCTTGGCCCGACGCTCATCGTCCACGGCAGCGAGGAGCAGAAGAAGGAGCACCTTCCGGGGATCCTCAGCGGCGAGGTGCAGTGGTGCCAGGGCTGGTCGGAGCCGAACGCCGGCTCGGACGTCGCGTCCGTGCAGACCCGCGCCGTGCGCGACGGCGATGACTACGTGATCAACGGCCAGAAGATCTGGACGACGGGCGCCCAGTACGCCGACATGATGTACATGCTCGCCCGCACCGACCCCGACGCGCCGAAGCACCGCGGGATCAGCTACTTCCTGCTCGACATGCACGCGCCGGGCGTCACCGTGCGGCCGCTCGTCACGATGTCCGGGGTGGCCACCTTCAACGAAGTGTTCTTCGAGAACGTGCGGGTGCCCGCGCGCAACCGCGTCGGCGAGGAGAACCGCGGCTGGTACATCGGCACCACCACGCTCGACTTCGAGCGCTCGTCGATCGGCTCGGCGGTGGGCATCCGCAAGCAGCTCGAAGGGCTGATGCGCTTCGCGAAGGAGCACCCGGACCAGGCGCCCGGCGCGAAGAAGCGCGAGGTGCAGATGGCCTTCGCAGACCGCTGGATCGAGGCGAACGTCGCGAAGCTCATGTCGTATCGCGTGATCAGCATGCAGGACGCCGGCCTCATCCCGAACCACGAGGCTTCGATGTGCAAGCTGTTCACGTCGGAGATGCAGCAGCGCATCGCCGCGCTCGGCGTGAAGCTCGGCGGCCCCTACGCGATGGTCACCGCCGGCGGCCCGTACGGCGCGGCCGGGCGCTTCGGCTTCGGCTACGTGAACTCCGTCTCGGCGACGATCGCCGGCGGCACGAGCGAGATCCAGCGCAACATCATGGCCCAGCGCGGCCTCGGCCTCCCGCGCGACTGATTCCGTCGGTACGCAGATTGGGCCGGTTTCGCAGATTGGCCGCGGCGCACGCCACGGCCTTTCTCGTTGCGCCCGCCCGGGTTGACCGTGGCGCGCGATCTGCGACGATCGGCGCGAAGCGGGCACGAGGAGTGAAGGGTTGACGATGGACATCGACGGGAAGACGGCGATCATCACCGGCGCGGGGTCGGGGATCGGGCGCGCGACGGCGCTGCGTCTCGCGCGCGAAGGGGCGAACATCGTCGTCGCCGACGTGAACGACGCCGGCGCCGCCGAGACCGTGCAACAGATCGAGGCGGCGGGCGGGCGCGCGACCGCCGTCCACGCCGATGTCACGCAGTCCGCCGGCATCGACGCGATGTTCGCGGCGGCGCAGCAGCACTACGGCGGCTTCGACATCCTGCACAACAACGCCGGCATCACCACCGGGCAGCCGCGCTGGCCCGACTGCGCCGAGGAGCGCTGGCGCCGGACGATCGAGGTCGACCTGATGGCGGTGATCGAGACCACGCGCCGCGCCATCCCGCTGCTGAGGGCGCGCGGCGGCGGCGTCATCATCAGCACCGCGTCGCTCGCGGGGCTCTTCGGCTTCCAGGCCGACCCGGTGTACACCGCGGCGAAGCACGGCGTCGTCGGCATGACGCGCTCGCTCGTGTACCTGAAGGACGAGGCGAACATCCGCGTGAACTGCGTCTGTCCCGGCGTCGTCCGCACCCCGCTCGTGACGTCCGGCATCGAGTCGCTGGCGGGCGCCGAACGGGAGGAGGCGGAGCGGCGGTTGGGGCAGATGCCGATGATCGACCCGGCGGAGGTCGCCGAGGGCGTGTTCGAGCTGATCCGCGACGACGGCGCCACCGGCGTCGCGCTCGGCGTGACGATCGGGCAGCGCCGCGTCGTCCCGCCGCCGATCTCGCTGCCCGTCACCTCGGGCGACCCGCAGGCGGCCGCGCAGCGGTAGGGCGCCCGCGCTTCGCGAGCGGTGCAGCTAGAACATGCGCGCCGGCCTGCCGAAAAATGCGGGTGGGGCGCAAAGACAACGGGGCGGTGCCGTCGCCCCGCCCCGATTCGCTCTGCGCACTCCGCGGACGAACGCTGCCTAGCGGCTTCCCGCCTCCTGCGCTTTGCGCGCCTCGCGCTCGTCGAAGCGGTGCACGACCTCGCGCATCTTGCGCATCTGCTCCGCGCGGCGCCGCTGGCCCGCCGGCAGCTTCGAGAGGTCGATGTCCTGCGCGATGCTGTAGCCGTACGCCTCGTACGCCGGGATCTCGTCGTCGCGAAGCTCCTGCATACGCTCCTTGCGCGCCAGCGCCGCCTCGACGTACGGGGCCAGCTCTTCCTGCTTGCGGCGGAGGCGCGCCTCCTCTTCCTCCTTGAACTCCGGCATCACTTCCTTCGCGAAGAGCGTGAGGTCCTCGCAGATGTCCTCGTGCCGGTTGTTGCCCCCCTGCTGGATGAACACCGCCTGGTCGACGCCCGCGTCCGCGAACTTGCGCAGGTGCTCGCGAAGCTGCTTCGGCGTGCCGATGCCGCCCGCGCCGCCGCCGAGCTGTTCGAGCCCGATCTCGTCGCGCACGGCGACGTAGCGCTCCCAGATGTTCGTGCGCCCCGGCTTGTGCTTGCCGAACCCGTAGAAGTGCCCGAGCGCGAACTGGAAGAAGCGGAAGCCGTCCGTCCCGCGACGGATCGCCTCCTGCTCGTCCGGATGGCATGAGAAGCTCGAGACCATCGCGATATTCGGGTTCACGACGTGCGAGATCGGCACGCACTCGCGCTTGAACGTCTCGTAGTAGTCCGTCACCCAGTGCTGCGCCTCCTCCGGGTCGACGAAGGCGAACGTCAGCGCGCCGAGCCCGAGCTGCGCGGCGAGGTGGATCGTGTCACGGTTCGAGCACGCCACCCACATCGGCGGGTGCGGCTTCTGCACCGGCTTCGGCACGACGTTGCGCACCGGCATCGAGAAGTACGTGCCCTCGAACCCGGGGTAGGGGTCCATCGCCATCATGTTGGCGACCTGCTCGACGGTCTCGCGCCACATCGCGCGCCGCTCCGCCGGGTTGATGCCGAAGCCCTCGAGCTCCGAGCGGCTCGCCGACTCGCCCGTGCCGAACTCCACGCGCCCGTTCGACACGAGGTCGAGCGTTGCGATGCGCTCGGCGATGCGCGCCGGGTGGTTGTACGCCGGCGGCATGAGGACGATGCCGTGGCCCAGGCGGATGTTCTTCGTCCGCTGCGAGGCCGCCGCGAGGAACACTTCCGGCGCCGACGAGTGTGAGTACTCCTCCAGGAAGTGGTGCTCGACCTCCCACGCGTGGTCGATGCCGAGCTTGTCCGCGAGCTCCACCTGGTCGAGCGCGTCCTGGAACAGCTTCTGCTCGCGCCCTTCGCTCCACGGACGCGGAAGCTGGTGCTCGTAGAAGATCCCGAATCTCATGTCCTCACCCCTCGTTGTCCGAACGATTCCGTAGATGGACGCGGCAGCCCATCTGCGTCACTTGCTGATGCGTCAGCGTCCGCCGGTGACGCCGCCGGAGCGGACCAGCAGGTCCTCCAGGTGCATCTGCCACTCGAGCGCCGCGCGCCGCTTCTCCGGCGTGTCGGCCAGCTCCTCGTAGATCGCCTGCCCCCAGCGCACGTGCGCCTCTTCCTCGATCAGGATGTGGTCGAGGATGCGGACCGTCGGCGCGTCGCACACCTGGTCGGTGACTTCGCGGTGGTGCCGGTAGTAGACGACGAGGTGCGTCTTCAGCACGCGGTACAGCCCGACGAGCCGCAGGAGCTGGTCGTCCTGCAGCTGCATCGCCTCGACGAACTTCAGGAACTGCTCGTTCGGCGGCTCCGCGCGGTTGGACCAGCGGAGGGTCGGCGGCATCTCGAGCTCCATGTCGTCGGTCACCCGCAGCTCCGGCAGGCGCTGGCCGAGCCACAACGAATGGATCGAGTCCTCGTAGCAGTGCCGGCCGAGCGCGAACTTCACCTTGATCAGCGGCGTGGACGAAGCCCATCCGCCCGCGGTGGTCATGCAGACGTTCTCGGCGAAGCGGTAGTTCAGCAGGCGCCGGGCGTTCTCGTCGACGCCGAACGCGCCGCCGACTTCGTCGTGCTCGACCACCAGCTCAGGCATGGGCGCCGCTCCCGGCGAGCCGCGCGAGCGTGCGCCGCACAACGTCCTCGCGGCCCAGTTTCATCTGGCGCTGCTGCGCCGCCCAGGCCTTCGCCCTGGACTTCGCCGCCTCGAGGCGCGCCGGCGGCACCTCGTACGCGTCGGGGACGATGCAGTCCACGGGGCAGACCTTCACGCAGATGCCGCAGTCGATGCAGCCGTCACGATCGACGACGTGGGTGCGGTGGCCCGTCGAGAAGTACTTGATCGTCTCCGTCGGGCAGACGCGGCGGCACCAACCGCAGTTGATGCAGCGTTTCAGGTCGATCGCGACGACGGCCACCCCGCCCCCTCGCCTCGTCGCTCAGCCGTTGGCGCCGAGCGCCATATTCGCGCGCGTCATCTCTTCGGCGAAGAACTCGCGCAGCTCGGCGCTCTGCTGCCCGTTGAGCCGCGCGCGGAACGCCTCGGCGAGCGCGTGGACGCGCAGCGCCTTCTTCTCTTCTTCCGGGTTGTCCTGCGTCAGCAGCTTGACGAAGTAGTCGCCGATGGCCGTGTGCGTTACTTCGTCCGCCCAGTTGTAGTCGTAGCAGTGGGCCATCAGATGGTCGCCGATCTTCTCCCCGACGGCGGAGGTCTCCTGGAACAGCGTCAGCGCGCCGCCTTCGAGCGAGACGTTGGTCATCGAGAGGCTGACGACCGGCTCGCGCATCAGCTCTTCCGCCGCCCGCGAACCGAACTGCTGCGACAGCGGGCCGGAGGTCGTCACGCCCGGCGGCGGCGCGCCCCCTGCGAGGGTGTCCGGGTAATCGCCGATCTCGCCGCCGTACGACTCGACGAGCCCCTTCGCGAGCTGCGCGTGTCGCACTTCGTCCCACGTCTGGCGCGCGATCGCCATGATCAGCGTCGGCGGCACGTCCCAGTCCTGCCACTCGACGACCTTGCGGCTGAACGCGTCGATGCCGGCGAACTCCGCGCTCGCGATGCCGCTGACCAGCGCCTTCTTGAGCTCGATGTTCTCCGGCTGCGAGCGCACCATCTCGCGCATCGTGAACAGGTCCTGGTAGAGGTTCGCGTCGCCGATCTTCGCGTCCAGCGCCGCCTTCTCCTCGTCCGTGAGGTAGGCGACCGGACGGTACGGCGGCTCGCGGTGCGAGGGCGTTTCCTTCACGTGCTGGGAAAACGTGCTCATCGGACCCTCCTTCCGGCACGCGCCTTGACGAGCGGCGCGGATCGACTATACTGCCCGTGAATCATTTTGTAAAGGGCAAATATTGGATTCAGGGAAACAATCCCTGCCGCCTTCCGTCGAACTCGACGACCCGCGCGCCGAGCAGCGCCGCCACGTCGCGCGCCTCTACGGTGAAGCAGTCGGCATCATCGACGCGCTCCGCATCCAGAGCTGGTCCGAAGGCGGGCTGACGATCGCGCAACTGCGTCTCCTGTGGGTGCTCCGCGAGGATGACGGCCTCCCCGTCGGCGCGCTCGCCGAGCACCTCGGCGTGAACCCGTCGACCATCACCGGCCACATCGACCGGCTCGTGAAGCAGGGCCTCGTCCGGCGCGAGGAAGACGCGATCGACCGCCGCATCGTGCGCAACTACCTGACCGACGACGGGCGCGTGGTCGTCGGCGCGGTCCTCCAGGTCGCCGGCACGCACATCATCAACATCCTCAAGCGCCTCACGCCGGACGAGCTCGACCGCCTCGAGCGGGCGCTCTCCGACCTCAACCGCGCGGCGGTCGAGCAGCGGCGCGACGCCCAGGGCTGAGCGCTCGGGCGGATCCGCGAAGCAGGACAGCGAGATTCAGGCGACGAGCGGCGGGTTCGGGTCGAGCGCCACGCAGATGCGGCCGATCGCCTCGCTGACGCGCCGGCGTGCACGCAGCCGGCGGTAGAAGTCCGAGCGCTTGTACCAGAGCACGCTCCAGCGGTGCAGCCCGCCGAGCGTCGAGCGGGCCGCCGATCGCGGCGTGAAGGCGAAGGTCAGCTTCGGCACGTCGTCGTAAAGCGGTCGCGGCGCCGCTTCGAGCCGGCCGGAGGCGAGCGCCAGCGCCAGGCCTTCGACCAAGCGGTCCTCCTCGCGCTCGCGCGTCGAGAGCCGGATGCCGTGCTGGCCCTCGATGCGCGCGTCGATCGGCGCGCGCATGTCGCTCACGAGCAGGCGCGCGACGACGCGGGTGTAGGCGGTGTGGCGTTCTTCGTCGCTCAGCCGTGCGGCGATGATCGCCTCGGTGCCATGCGCCGACGCCAGCAGCACGGCGTCGGCGTCCTGCAGGTCGATGCGCTCGTCGCAGCGGATCCCGAGCTCCTCGAGCAGGCTGCGCAGGCGCTGCGCGCGGACGTAGGCCGACCCGTGCTTCGGCAGGAAGCGCACGCGGTCGCGCAGCTGGCGGCGGACGTCCTCTCCGAGCGCGAGCCGCGTCATGCTCGCCGCTCCCGTCCGTCGCGCGGCGGCACGCCGAGCAGGTGCCAGAGCATGCGGCGCCGCAGGCTGATCTGGTCCGGGCGCGAGAGGCTGCGGAAGCGCTTCAGCAGCGCGTCGAACTGCTTCATGTCGCCCGCCGTAAAGGGCAGGCGATAGCCCGCGATGTCGAGCAGCTCGGTCAGGTGCTCCGAGCTGAGCGCGTCGCAGCAGATCGCCCAGCCGACGATCCGTTCGAGGCTCAATGGCACCTCGCCGAGCCCCTGCTCGTAGCGGGACACCATGCTCTGGCTGATGTGAAAGCCCAGCTCGTCGAGCTCCCAGGCGAGCTGGGCCTGCGAGCGGCCGCGCCCCCGCATCCCGCGGAGCCCTTCGGCTACGCGCCCGCGGATCGCGTCCCAGCGGTCGGCCTGTACCTCGTCCCGTTCCGGCATGGCGCCTGCATCGTACCACCGGCCGGGCGGCGTTCAATGACCGGCGTGCATACGTCGAGCGCGGGCGTCAGGGGTAGCCGTAGCGCCCGACGAACCACTGCCAGGCGAGCGCCGAGACGCGTTGCCCCAGCGGGATGTCGTCGTACTTGCCCGCCACGCCCTGCGTGAAGAACGAGATGGCGTACCCGTAGCGCTCGCCGCCGCGCTGGAACCAGACGATGCCGACGTCGTTGTCCGCCCAGCCCTCCGAGTACAGGAAGCCGTTCTTGTGCGACACGGTCGCGCCGTAGCCGACGCCCGCCGGGATCAGGTAGTTCAGGCCCGGCTTCACGAGCGTCATCTTCTGCAGCAGGTAGTCCCGCCAGCCCGGCGAGAGCGCACGCGCGTCCCACAGCGCCCACAGCCCGCGGTTCACGTCGTTCGCGGTGATGCGGTTGTCGATGCCGCCGAACATCGATTCTTCCGGGAACGCCGGCGGGTGGTCCATCAGCGTGCTCTGCATGCCGAGACCGTGCATGAAGTCGTTGACCCGCCGCATGCCGGCGAAGACGTCGCCGTTGCCGAGCCAGTCGCGCACGAGGCGCCGCGCGGTGATCGGGTCGGAGCGGTTGATCGTCTGGCCGATGAGGTCGCCCGCCGGCGGCTCAGGGAAGCGCCCCGCCTGCAGGTCGGAGACCACGAGCATCAGCGCGAAGAGGTTGATGGTGCAGCCGGGGAGGCGCACGGCGTCACCGTTGACGTCGACCGACTCGCCGGTGCGCAGGTCGGTGATCGCGACCGCCGTGTTGATGCCGCTGTTCGCGATCGCCCCGGCGAGCGCATCGCGCAGGCCGAGGAGGTCGGGTGCGGGCGGCGGCGCGGCGTTGCCATCGCACACCGGCGTGTAGAAGCTCAGCGTCTGGCTCGGCATCCAGCCCGCAGCGGTCAGCGTGTTGACGCGCGCGAAGTGCGGCGTGCCCTCGCGCAGCCCGTCCCACACGAAGCCCCACGCGCCCGGCGCGAGCGCGCCCGCGCCGATGAACGTGCCCGGCGCGAAGGCGTTGTTGAAGATGCTCAGGTCGAGCCACTGGCTCCCGGCATGGGAAGGGGTCCACAGGAAGATCGCCCGCACGCCGTCGGCGCGCGGTGCGCGGCACTCCGTGACCATCAGGCCGGGGCCGGCGGCGGGCGCCGGGACGATCGGCTTCGGGACCGGGGTGGCGGTCGGGGTGGGCGCCTTCGTGGCGGTTCGCGTCGGTGTCCGCAGCGCCGCTGAGGATGCCGGGCCGCCGCCCGTGAGGGCGATGACGGCGCCGGCGACGCAGGCCGCGACGACGGCCGCGGCGAGCAGGATGGCCCGCTTCGACATGCTCCCCCTCGTACCCCGCCGCGCTTGAATTGTCGGCCGCGCAGTGTCCTTGGTCAACGCCCATGTCCAGCGCTGACCCTACGCTTCGCCGCCGTTACGATGTCGCGCGATGGAATCGGATGGCATCGTGCGCGTGCAGCGCCTGCATCCGGGTGCGCGGCTCCCCGCGCGCGCGACCGCGCACGCCACGGGCTTCGACCTGTACGCGCGGCTCGACGCGCCCGTGCGCCTCGGCCGGCACCCGCACCCCGTCGGGACGGGGATCGCCGTCGCGGCGCCGCCCGGCTACGACGTGCAGGTGCGGCCGCGCTCCGGGCTCTCGGCGCGCGGCGTCATGGTCTCCTTCGGCACCATCGACCCGGACTACCGCGGCGAGATCGTCGTCACGATGTGGACCTTCGGCGACACCGACGGCTACGAGGTGCAAGACGGCGACCGCATCGCGCAGCTCGTCGTGTCGCGCGCGGCCGATGTCGAGCTGCGCGAGGCCGACGACCTGGGCGCAACCGCCCGCGGCGCGGGCGGACACGGCTCCACCGGCCGGTAGGCGCAGCTTGCTCCCCTCCGCGGGCCGCTGATAGACTCACGGTTGTAGGGCGGCCCATCGAGCCTTGCGTCCGAGGGGCGCAAGGCGTTCTTGTTTCCGCCGCCCGCGTCGCGTGGTGGGCGTAGCCTAGCGGTTAAGGCGCCAGGTTGTGGCCCTGGAGATCGAGGGTTCAAATCCCTCCGTCCACCCCATTCCCCTCACCCCACGCAAGAGGAGCCCCGTGCCTGACGACCCGTACCCGCCCGACGCCGGGCAAGACGCCTCGCCGGCGCCAGCCGACCCGCACCAGGGCATGACCTCCGGCGGCTATCGCTACGAGGTGATCGACGAAGGCGCGCCGCCGCGCGCGGCCGCCGTCCCGCGCGCGCCTCGTGACCGGCGCCCGGTCCTGCTCGCGCTGGCGGTGCTCGCGCCCGCGGCGCTCGTCGGCGTCGGCGTCTGGTTTCTCGCCCAGGCGCTCGATGGCGGCGGCGGCCGCGCGCGCAACGGCCAGGCGGACGTCGCCAGCGTGCTCAATGCCGTCGCCATGCAGCAGGGCGCCACGACCGACCGCTTCGAGGGCGAGCTCCCTCCAGGCCTCCCGGACGTGCCGAAGTACCCGGGCGCGTCCGTCGTCTCCGCCGTCCGGCAGGTGAGCGGTGACGACGTGCTCTACCTCGTCGTCTGGGACAGCAACGACAATCGCGCGAAGGTCGCGAAGTACTTCGAGGACCAGTTCGGCAACGACCCGTGGCAGCTCGAAGCCTCCGAGACCAACGCCGACGCCACCTCGCACCAGTTCAGCCGCATCGACGACGGCGATGTGAGCGGCGTCGTCCTCATCGGCCAGTCGAACGAAGACGCTGTCAGCACGATCGTGCTCAGCCTGCGCGTCGTCTCCGGCGCGAAGGACATCCAGCCGGGCGAGTTCGACACGACCGATACGGCGTCGCTGCCGCCCGGTTTCCCGTCCGACCTCCCGCAGTACCCCGGCTCGACGATCGTGCAGTCCGGCTACAGCAAGGCGCCGCGCACCACGAGTTTCGCCGTCTCGTTCGCGACGCGCGACGGCGCGGCCGACGTGCTCGACTACTACCGCAGCCAGCTCGTGGGCAGCGGCTACACCGTCGCCGATGCGGACGCCAGCGACTCCGCGCTCGAAGGCGCCGAGGCGATCTCCTTCGACCACGCCGACGGCACGCGCACCGGGCGCATCACCGCCGGCGAACTGCCCGAGGACAAGCGCTACACGCGGATCGATATCGAGCTGCAGGCGCAGACGTCGTCCAGCGGCGGTTCGTAGGCCGCCGGGGCTGCGCTAGACTGCGATGGCGGGCGCCCGTAGCTCAGCGGATAGAGCACCGGTCTTCGGAACCGGGTGTCGGGGGTTCGAATCCCTCCGGGCGCGCCACTACTCGCCGGCCCACTCCCCGTCCTGCTCGACGCGCAGCGAAAACGTGAACTCGGCGCCCCCGCCGTCGCGCGGGCGCGCGCTGATCGTCCCGCCCTGTGCCTCGACCAGGCGCTTGCAGACCGCCAGCCCGATGCCCGCGCCCGACACCTTTCCAGCCGTGCTCCGCGCCCGGTAGAACGTCTCGAAGATCTGCTCCGCGTCCTCCGGCGCGATGCCGCTGCCGCGGTCGCGCACCGCCACGAACACCTGGTCGCCCTCGTGCCGTGCCTGCACGTCGATCGGCTGTTCCGCCGGGCTGTACTTCTCGGCGTTGTTCAGCAGGTTGCCCAGTACCTGCTCGAAGTACGTCGGCTCGCCGATCACCGGCGGCAGCACCGCCGGCACGTCCAGCCGCACCGTCCGCCCCGGGTGGCGCTCGCGGTGGCGCGACGCGACATGCGCGATCAGCCGGTGCAGCAGCAACGGCTCCGTCTCGAGCGGGCGCCCGGATTCGATCCGCGCGAGCACCAGCATGTTGTCGATGATGCGGTGCAGCCGCTCCGCCTCCTGCTCGATGTCGCGCAGCGCCTGCTGGCGCACGGCCGCGTCCAGCCGCTCGCCGCGCGAGCGCAGCACCTGCGCGTTGCCGAAGATCGTCGTGATCGGCGTCCGCAGCTCGTGCGACACGAGGCCCAGGAACTCGTCCTTCACCTTGTTCGCGCGCCGCAGCTCGTCGGCGATCGCCTGCGCCTCCTCGTACAGCCGCGCGTTGTCCACCGCGATCCCCGCGCGGCGTGCCAGCTCTTCCGCGAGGCCCAGGTCCGACTGCGTGTACTCGCGTCCCGCGTCCAGGCTGAGGAACGCCAGCACGCCGACCGTCCGGTTCCGTGCGCGCAGCGGCACCATGATCGCCGAGCGCGCGCCGAGCGCATCGGCGTCCGCGCGCTCCGCCGGGGTCAGGCCTGAGGCCGCCCGCAGCGCCGCGCGGACATCTTCCACGAACACCGGACGTCCGGCGGAGAGGGCGTCGGACACGCGCATGCCGCTCCGTTGGTCCAGCACCCAGTTGCGCGCGTGCATGCGCTCCAGCAGGTCCGTCACCTCGGGCCGCGTCGCGACGGTGCGGACGCGCGTGACGCCCCGCTCCTCGTCGAAGAGGTCCACCGTGCAGGCGTCGGCGATGCGCGGCACGGCCAGCTCCGCGAGCTTGCCGAGCGTGGCCACGTAGTCCAGCGAGGACGCGAGCAGCGCCGTCGCGTCCGCGAGGAACTCCTGCTGCACCTCGCCCGCCTTGCGGTCGTCGATGTTCGTCGTGGTGCCGAGCCACTCGACGATGCGTCCGGACGCGTCGCGGAGCGGCAGCGCCCGCCAGAGGTGCCAGCGGTACAGCCCGTCGCGGCGCCGCACGCGATAGTCGATCTCGATCGGCTCGCCCGTCTCGCGGCTCTGCTCCCAGGCGGCGATGATGCGCGGCGCGTCCTCCGGGTGCACCGCGCGCTTGATCAGCCCGTTACCCTTCAGCTCCTCCCAGGGCAGACCGGTGTATTCGGTCCAGCGCCGGTTCACGTAGGTCAGTCCGCCGCGCGCAGACCGCGTCGCCACCATCGCCGGCAGCGCCTCGAAGAGCGTCCGATAGCGCTCCTCGCTCTCCCGCAGCTGGGCCTCGACGATCTTGCGCTCGGCGAACTGGCCCATCTGCCGGCCGACGTTCGCCATCATCACGAGCAGCGCGTCGTCCGGCTCGCGCAGGTCGCGCGAAAAGAACTCCATCACGCCGATCGTCTTGCCGGCGATGATGATCGGCGCCGCGAAGGCCGACCGCAGGCCGAGGGCGAGCACGTAGGGGGCGCGCGGCGCGTTGTCGTCCGTGCCTACGTCGGCGATCCACGCCGCCTTCCCGGACTCCCAGACGCGGCCGGGGAGGCCGGTGCCGCGGGCGAACGGGCGGGCGCGGCTCTCGTGGTCCAGGTCGGCCTGCGCCTCCGGGTTCGATGAGTAGGTGGAGATGCAGCGGATCTGCGCCTCGTCCGCGTCTACCAGCCAGAGCGCGCCCCACTGCCAGGACAGCATCTCGCAGACGAGCCGCAACAGGGGCACCGCCGCGTCTTCGAGCGTGTCCGCGTAGGCCAGGATCTCGGCGACATGATCCTTCAGCTCGAGGCGCCGTTCGCGCTGCCGCAACGCCGTGAGGTCGACGATCGCCCCGACCCAGCGGCCGTCAGCGCCCCGGCGGGCCCGCTCGCGAAGCCAGAGTTCGTTCCCGTCGGCGGCGACGAGCCGGTACTCCAGCTCGAACGCATCGCCGCCGGCGAGCGCGTCGGCGCGCGCGGGGAGCACCCGCGGCCGGTCGGCGACATGGACGTAGCGCTCGATCGCGTCCGGGCGCGCCGCCCACTGCGCGGGCGGGTAGCCGGTGATCTCGGAGGCGTTCGGGCTGACTTCGACGATGCGCCCCTGCGCATCGCCGATCCAGACGATGCAGCCGGCGAGTGCGGCGACCGCGAAGTAGTCCCTGCCGCCGGCGTCTGCGCCGGTAGCCTCGGGCGCGGCCGTCGCGCGCCCGTGCGCACCGGTCGCCGGCAGGTCGATGGACATGCTCTCCCCAGTATAGGCGCGGTTGGCCGGCGCGATGGCGGCGCGCGCCGTCAATGTCGCGGATCACGCATTGCAGAACCGTAACGATGCCCCCGCCGGCGATGCACGCTGGTTGCAGCGCCGCCCTCGCGCGGCGCGGGGCCGGCGCGCGCCGCGTGCTATCCTCATCGCGTGAGCACGTCCCGGGCCGTCTCTCGCGCGCGTGCGGGCGTGCTGGATCGCCTCGCCGCCCGCTGGCGGATGGACCTCGTCTTCTTCCTCGTCGCCGCGGCCATCATCGCCGCAGACCAGTTCACGAAGTGGCTCGTGCGCTCGAACCTGGCCCTCTACGAGAGCTGGCCCAGCGGCGACGGCTTCGTCCGCATCATCCACGTCGTCAACAGCGGCGCCGCCTTCGGCATCCTCCAGGGGGAGACGCCGTTCCTCATCGTCACCAGCCTCCTCGGGCTCGCGGCCATCGCCCTCTACTACGTCTATCCACCCATGGAGCACGGGGTGATCCGCCTGGCGCTCGGGATGCAGCTCGGCGGCGCCGTCGGCAACCTGATTGACCGCGTGCGCATGGGCGAGGTCACCGACTTCATCGATGTCGGCCGCTTCCCGACGTTCAACGTCGCCGACGCCAGCATCACCGTCAGCATCATCGTCGTGCTCGCCTTCTTCGCGCTGCAGGAGACCGAGGCGGCGGCCCAACGCGACCGCGCGCCGGACGATGCGACCGACGAGCGCGGCGCATGAGCTGACCGCGGACGCGGCCGGCGAGCGGCTCGACGTCTTCGTCGCCCGCCGCCTGCCGTCGCTCACGCGCTCCCGCGTGCAGCGCCTCATCGCCTCGGGCGATGTCCTCCTCGACGGCGCGCGCGCCCGAGCGGGGCAGCGCCTCGAGGCCGGGCAGCGCGTCTCGGTCCGCGTGGCCGCGGCGACCGACGGCGACGTGACGCCGGAGGCGATCCCGCTCGACGTCATCTACGAAGACGCCGACATCCTGGCGGTCAACAAGCCCGCGGGCATGACGATGCACCCGGCGCCCGGCCATGCCCGCGGCACCCTCGTGAACGCGGTGCTGGCCCACGCGCGCGACCTCTCGGGCGTCGGCGGCGTGCTGCGCCCGGGCATCGTGCACCGCCTCGACCGCGACACGTCGGGCGTCGTGCTGGTCGCGAAGGACGACGCGGCGCACCATGCGCTCGCGCGACAGCTCAAGGACCGGACCGTCGAGAAGGTGTATCTCGCGCTGGTCGAAGGGACGCCCAGGCCGGCGGAGGGCGCTATCGACGCGCCGGTCGCGCGCGACCCGCGCAACCGCCACCGCATGGCCGTCGTGGAGGGCGGGCGCGCAGCCCTCACGGCGTACCGGGTCGTCGAGCGGCTGCGCGGCGCGTCGCTGGTCGAGGCGCGGCCGCAGACGGGCCGCACGCACCAGATCCGCGTGCACTTCGCCGCTATCGGGCACCCGATCGTCGGCGATCGCCTCTACGGCAAGCCGTCGCCGATCGTCGGGCGCCAGTTCCTGCACGCGGCGCGCATCACCTTCGCGCACCCGCGCACCGGCGAGCGCATCACGCTCGAAGCACCGCTGCCCGGCGACCTGCGCCGCGCGCTCGACGCGCTGCGCCGCGAGGGTTAGAGCAGTGATGCCGGGTCGACGTCCACCGCCCAGTTCGGCGGCAGCACGAAGTCCCGCACGAGCGCCGCGGGATCGCGCCCGCGCAGGAGCACCTGGTAGCGCCAGTGGCCGCGCAACCGCGGCACGTACGGCGGCGTCGGGCCGATGACGTCGGCGTCGAGCCCCAGCTCCGCGCGCCGCACGCTCAGCGCGCGCTGCACGCGCGACGCCTCGTCTCGCGCGAACCGCTGGTTCGTGTGCGCGAAGAGCAGCCGCACGATGCGCCCGAACGGCGGGTAGCCGGCGCTCCGTCGCGCCTCGAGCTCGGCCGCCGCGAAGCCCTCGTAGTCGTAGCGCGCCGCCGCTTCCACGGCGTAGTCATCGGGCGTGTAGGTCTGGATGATCACCCGCCCCGGACGCTCGCCGCGCCCCGCCCGCCCCGCTACCTGCGTGAGCAACTGGAACACGCGCTCGCCGGCGCGGAAGTCGGGCAGGTGCAGTCCCACGTCCGCGCTGATCACGCCGACGACGGTGACCGCCGGCAGGTCGAGCCCCTTCGCGAGCATCTGCGTGCCGATCAGTATGTCCGCCTCGTGCGCCAGGAACGCCGCGAGGATGCGCTCGTGCGCGTGACGTTCGCGCGTGACGTCGCGGTCCCAGCGCAGCAGCCGCGCCTGCGGGAAGGCCCGCTCGGCCTCCACCTCGACCTTCTCGACGCCGAGCCCCAGCAGGCGCAGGCGCGGGCTTCCGCACGTGCGGCAGGCGACGGGCAGGCGCGACTGCCGGTTGCACTGATGGCAGACGAGCCGGTCGTACTGGCGATGGTATGTCAGCGCTACCTGACAGCTCGGGCAGACGGGGACGTAGCCGCAGTCCCGGCATTGCACGTGCCCGGCGAGCCCGCGCCGGTTGAGGAAGAGGATCACCTGCTCGTCCGCCGCCAGCGCCTCCTCGACCGCAGCGCGCAGCTCGCGGCTGAAGATGCCACGGTTGCCGGCGTGCAGCTCGTCGCGCAGGTCCACCACCGACACCTGCGGCAGCGCCGTCGAGGCGACCGGGCGCCGCACGCCGTCCGGCCCGATCACCGGACGCACGCGCTCCGGCAGGTCGAGCAGCGTGATCTCCCCGCGCGCCGCCCGCTCGTACGTCTCGACGTCCGGCGTCGCGCTGCCGAGCACGAGCGTGGCGCCGAAGAGCCGCGCCAGCTCGCCGGCGACGGCGCGCGCGTGATAGCGGGGCGGCGGCTCCGCCTGCTTGTACGTCCACTCGTGCTCTTCGTCCACGACGATGAGCCCGAGGTCCGGCTGCGGCGCGAAGACCGCCGACCGCGGGCCGATCACGACGTCGTAGCGCCCGGCGGCGATGCCATGCCACTGGTCGAAGCGCTCGCCGTCGGTCAACCCGCTGTGCAGCACGGCGACCCCCGCGACGCGCTCGCGGAAGCGCCGGACCGTCTGCGGCGTCAGCGCGATCTCCGGCACCAGCACGATGGCGCGCCGTCCGGCGGCGATGCATCGCTCGAGCGCATCGAGATAGACCTCGGTCTTGCCGCTGCCGGTGACGCCGTGGAGCAGGAACGTCTGGCTCCGGCCGGCGCGCAGCGCCCCGCCGATCGCATCGGCCGCCGCCTGCTGGCGCGGGAGCAGCGCCGCCGGCTCGCGGCGCACGACCTCCATGTGCGCGAGCGGGTCGCGCTCGACCGCGCGCTCGCGCAGCGCGACGGCGCCGACTTCGGCGAGCCAGCGCACGGTCGCCGCGCTCGCGCCCGTCGCCGCGCGCAGCGCCGGCACGTCCATCTCGCCCGTCGCGGCGAGCGCCTCGACGATCGCCCCAGCCTCCGTCGCACGGCGCGTCCGCCGCAACGCGGCGATGCGCCGCGCGGCCTCATCGACCGGCAGCGCGAGCAGGACGTCGCGTGCCTCTCGGTCGAGGCGGACGGCGCCCGCCGCGAGCAAGCGGTCGAGCGCCCCCCGTCCGCCGGCGATGCGCTGCGCCGTCTCGGCGGCGGCGCGGCCGCGCGTGAGCAGCAGTTCGAGCACGTCGGCGCGCCGCGACCGTCGCGGCAGTTCCGCGCGAGCGACGGCGGCGCGCGCCTCTGCTTCCGGCTGCGCGAGCGACGCCACCTCGACCGACTTCGCGGACACCCGCGGGCGCGCGAGCGCGTACTCGCGCAGCGCGTAGCCCCGCCGCTCGAGCTGCACGACGGCGGCGTCGACGCCCGGGACGCCCGTTTCGCGCAGCCGCTCGAGGTCCATGCGCCCGTGCGGGGCGAGCGCGCGCAGCACCTCGATCTGCCGATGCGGCAGGTCGAGGCCGTCGATCTCCGCCGGGTCGACCAGGCTGCGCACGACGGTCACGGGCCGGCGCTCGAAGCCGGGCGGCAGCAGCAGCGCCACCGCATCGAACACCGGCGCGACGTACTCATGCGCGACCCACTGCGCCAGCGCCACGCGCCGCTCGTCGAGCAGCGGCGCTTCGCCGATCAGCGCCCGGACCGGGCGGATCTTCTCCGGCTCGCTGAACACGGGCGTCCCGTGCGTCTCCAGCACGATGCCCTGCAGCGTCAGCCGCCCGAACGGCACGTAGACCGCGGCCCCGGCCCGCACGTCCAGGCCGTCGGGCACGCGGTAACTGAACGTCTGCCGGTGCGGGAAGCTGGAGTTGACGGCGACTTCGGCGTAGAGCATCGCGCCCCGCAGGCAATGAGAAGGGGAAGGCGCCTGCCTTCCCCGATGATACGCGCTCCCGCGCCGACCTCCGCGCGCCTCGTGGCGCTACGTCGTCCGCGCCTTTTCCTTGATCCGCGCGGCCTTGCCGGTGAGGTTGCGCAGGTAGTAGATGCGCGCCCGGCGCACCTTGCCCTGGCGCACCACCTTCACCTTCTCCAGCCGCGGCGAGTGCAGGTTGAATGTCCGCTCGACGCCGACGCCGTGCGCGATGCGCCGGACGGTGAAGTTCGCGCCGGCGCCGCCACGGTTCCGGCGGATGACCACCCCCTCGAACACCTGCGTGCGCTCGCGCTCCCCCTCGACGACCTTCGCGCTCACGCGCACGGTGTCGCCGGGGCCGAACGATTCGATATTCGGGTTCTCGGGCAGTTCGATGAGGTGGGAGACGTCCATAACGAGCGAAAGGATATCGGCGCCGGCCATGCGCCGCAAACGGCGATCAGGCGTGCGGCCGCTCGAAGCGCGCGTGGACGAAGCGCAGCAGCACGAGCGCCGCCACCAGCCGTCCCGCCGCCGAGAGCGCAAACACGGCGTGGAACCCCATCAGGGCGATGACGAGGCCTCCGAGCAGCGGCCCCGCGAACGCCGCCGCATAGGTGACCGTCTGCGAGGCAGCGGCGTACCGCGCCCGCCTCCCGGGTGGCGCCATCACCATCACCATGTTGCCGTTCGCCAGGTTGTAGCCCGCCCAGAGCACGCCGCTCACGGCGTTGATGAAGATCACCTGCCATGCCGCCGTGACGAACAGCCAGGCCACCGGCAGCGCCGGGATGAGCAGCGCGCTCGCCGCCATCACCCACTTCGTGCCCCGGCGGTCCATCACCCGCCCGAACGACGCCAGCCCCGCGAGGCCGGTGAAGGCCGGCAGCGCGCCGAGGAAACCGACCCACGCCGTCGAGGCGCCAAGGTTGCGCACCAGGTACACGTTGAAGAACGGGCCGGCCGCGTACAGGGCGACGTTCCACGCTGCCAGGCTCGCCAGGTACGCCATGAAGTTCCGGTCCTGGCCGAGCGCCGCGAAGAACCCCGGGTCGCCCGCGCCCGCTGCTTCCTGCTCGTGCGGGGCGGACGGCGGCTCGGCGATGCGCGCGTAGCACCACGTGGACAGCGCGCCCGCGACGAACGCGACGACCCATACGAGCTGCCAGCCGGCGAGACCGCTGAAGCGGTCGATCAGCAGGCCGGCGAGCGGCGCGGCGGCGAGCGTCGCCAGGCTCATCCCGAAGCTGCGCGATGCGAGGAAGCGGCCGCGGATCCCGATTGGCACGATGTCGGCGGTCAGCGAGGTCCACGCCGGGTTCGAGAACCACGCCCACAACCCGCGCAGCGAAGCGAGGCCGATGACGATCCACACGGCCGCGTGCCCGTGCGCGACGAACGGGATCAAAGCGAAGCCGAGCAGCAGCACGCGGCTGATCCCGCCCTGCGCCGCGAGCACCGTCGCCCGCCGCCGCCCGAAGCGCTCGGCGAAGCGCGCGCCCGGGAAGAACGCCAGCGCCGCGAACAGGCTGCTGAAGGAGGCGAGGAAGCCCACCTGCGAGTTGCTCGCCCCGAACGCGAGGGCGAACAGCGCCAGGTAGTTCATCACCACCGATTCGGTGACCGCCCCCCAGAAGCCGTCCCACCAGAACCAGCGCATTGCCCGCGCCTGCGCCGCGGTCGCGTGCGGCTCGAACGAACGGTCCTGGCGGTCCTGTCGTTTCGGGAAGGGGCCGGGGACTTCGGTGAACGGCGCCAGCACCGCCTCGCCCACCCGCGCCGGCGCGCGCAGGGCGGCGTGGCGCACGGAAGGCTTGCGGCGGAGGGGGTGATGGGGGTGTCGTAGCGGCGTCCCGGACGTCGTCGGCACGCGGCGAGTGTAGCCGATGCAGCTTCGAACTATGCCGTTTCGTCATGGCTGGAGGCTGGATTGCAACGATTTTGCAATGTCCGGCGCCCGTCTCGCGCGCTGCCTCGCCTTTCGCTCCGGGCGGGCGATAGAATGCGTCCATCCCCGCCGCCGGCGGGGATTCTCAACTCACGCGGGAGTCGTCCATGCCGGAGGTCGCCCAGAGCCAGCTCGCGCGCGGCATGCGCGACCTGTTGCCCGCCGAGATGCGCCGCGTCCGCCGCATCGAGGACGCGTTTACGCGCACCTGCCTCCGCTGGGGCTATGGCGAGATCCGCACGCCGGTCATCGAGCCCATCCACCTCTTCACGGCGGCCGGCACCCTCTCGCCGCAGACCCTCGACCGCGTCTACTCGTTCCTTGACTGGGACGGCTGGAGCGGCGAGCGCGTCGTCCTGCGCCCGGACTCCACGATCCCGGCGGCGCGGCTCTACGCCGAGCGCTTCCCGCCGGGGTCGGTCGCCCGGCTGTTCTATCGACAGGACATTTTCCGATTCGCCGAGGACGACAGCGCCCGCGAGGAGTGGCAGTGCGGCGTCGAGCTGATGGGCGAGACGGGGCGCCGCGGCGATATCGAGCTGATCTTCCTCGCGCTCGATGCGCTCGCCGAAGCCGGTGCCGCGGGCGTCGTCGTCCGGCTCTCGCACGCCGGCATCGTCCGCGCGGTACTCGCCGCCGCCGGGATGCCGGCGGAGGCGCAGGCTGCCGCCTACGACCGCCTGCTCGACGGCGACGGGAAAGTCGTCGACGAGATCGAGGCGCGGCTGCCGCAGCTCAACGCACCCCTGCGCCTGCTGTTCGACGTCGACGGCGCCGGCAGCGGTTACATCGCGAACATCCGCGCCGCGCTGGCGGCCGAGATCCCTGGCCTGACGCCCGCGCTCGATGAGCTCGCGGCCGTGGTCGCCGCGCTGGAGGCGCGCGGTGTCGCCCCGCGCATCTCGGCGGCGTTGGCGCGGCGCTTCGAGTACTACTCGGGCATCGTCATGCGCTTCGAGCGCGACGGCCGGCGCATCGGCGGCGGCGGCCGCTACGACGAACTGATCGCGCTCGTCGGCGGGCGCCGCGTGCCCGCGTCCGGATTCGCGCTCGATATCGGCGCGCTGCTCGACGCGACCGCCCCCGGCGACGACGAGCGCGCGGTGCGCATCTCGGTGACGGCGGAAGCGGACTCGCCGGAGATGATCGCCGCGGCGTACGACTGCGCGGCCGAGCTGCGCCGCGCCGGCTTTGCCGTCGACACGATCGACGAAGGCCGCGATGGCGCGCCGTGCGTCGTCTGCCGGCCGTCGCGCCCGCGCTTCGTGCTGCGCCACGGCGGCAGCGAGCGCGCGTTCGAGGGCGCGGCGGAGCTGATGGCCGCGCTGGAGCACGTCCGGTGATCAGGCTCGCCCTCCCGACCGGTGACCTCCGCCGCGATACGGCGGCGCTGCTCGACGCCGCGGGGCTCGGCATCGAAGGCTACGCCGCCGGCTCGCGCGCCCTCCGCTTCGAGATGCCGGACGCCGGCGTCGCGCGCGTGTTTCGCGAGAAGGACATCCCGGCGCAGGTCGCGCTCGGCAACTACGATGCCGGCATCTGCGGCCTCGCCTGGGCGGAAGAGCTCGCGCAGCGCTACCCGGGCCTCGAGGTCGTGCGCCTGCGCGACCTAGGCTACGCGCGCAGCGGCCTCTGGCTCGCCGTCGCCGGCGACACCTGCGAGCCCTCGGTGCGCATCGTCAGCGAGTACGGCAACATCGCCGACACGCTCGCGCGCCGCATGCGGCTCCCCCGCTACCGCATCTTCTCGCTGTGGGGCGCCGCCGCCGCCTACCCCCCGGAGGACGCCGACCTCGCGATCGTGCCGGCCACCGACGCCGCGGGCGTCGAAGCGCAGGGCCTGCGGCCCGTGTGCGAAGTGCTCGCTTCGTCCGCATGGCTGATCGCAAACCGCCGGAGCCTCGCACAGAAGGATCTCTCGCTGCTCCTGTCGCGCCTGCTCGATGGCCGGGTCCCGGCGCCCCCGTCCGCGCCTGCGCTCGTCGCGCCGCCGGCGCTCGGCCTGCGCGCCGCGGAGCGCCCGCCTCGCACCAGGCTGCGCCTTGCGCTGCCCGATGGGCACGCACAATCGCACACCGTCGCCGCGCTCGAGATGGCCGGGCTGCAGGTCGATGGCTACGGCAAGGAGGACCTCGTGCGGCGGCCGCGCATCGCCTTCGACGCCGTCGAGGTGAAGGTGATCCGTCCGCAGGACATGCCGCAGCAGGTGGCCATCGGGAACTTTGACCTCGCGGTCACCGGCCGCGACGTGCTCTTCGACCACAAGATCCAGTTCCCCTCGAGCCCGGTCGAGGAGGTGGTCGACCTCGGGCGCTCGCGCTACGGGCTGGCCGCGATCGTGAAGGACGTGCCGGCGGACGGCGTCGCGGGCGCGGTGCGCTGGTGGCGCGCGCAGGGCCGCGCGACGATCCGCGTCGCGAGCGAGTTCCCGAACATCGCCGACCACTTCGCCCGCGAGCGGCACTTCGGGCGCTACAGCGTCGTGCCGATCGCGGGCGCGTCGGAGGGCTTCGTGCCGGACGACGCCGAGATCCTCATCGAGGGCATCGAGACCGGCTCCAGTGTGCGCGCGAACAAGCTGACGGTGCTCGAGCGCTTCTTCGAGTCGACGAACTGCGTGATCGCGAACCGACGGCGGCCCGAAGGCGCCCTGCGCGCCACGTTCGACGCGCTCGTCGAGCGGCTGCGCGCCGGGGCGCTGGTGCCCGCCGGCGCCGCGACGGAGGGCTGAGCCGATGCCGCCGCTCGGGCTGCACATGACCGTCGCGCGCGAGCTGGCCGCCGACCTGCGCTCGCCGCGCCTCGACGCCGACCGCGGCGCCTACTACCTCGGCGCGACGACGCCCGACATCCGCGTGCTGACGCGCTGGGACCGCGAGCGCACGCACTTCTTCGACCTCCACTGCCTCGACGCGCAGAGTGGCGTGCACCGGCTGTTCGAGGAGCAGCCACAGCTGCGCGACGCCGCCGCGTTGGACGCCGGGACCGCGGCGTTCGTCGCCGGCTACATCTCGCACCTCGTGCTCGACGAGCGCTACATCACGGAGATCTACCGCCGCTACTTCGGCAAGGGCGGCGTGCTCGGCGACGAGGTGATGGCGAACGTGATGGACCGGCTGCTGCAGCTCCACATGGACCGCGAGCAGCGCGAGGACGCGGAGGCGACCGCCGAGATCCGCGACGCGCTCGCGCAGTCGGCCGTCGAGGTCGCCGTCGACTTCATCGGCCGCGATACGCTGCTGCAGTGGCGCGACCGCCAGATCGACGTGATCAGCGCCGCGCCCCACTTCGAGCGGATGATGTCGCGCCACCTGCAGGCCGCGGGCATCGCCGGCGAAGAGGCGATCGCGACCTTCATGGAGCAGCACGCCGATGAGCTCCTGCGCGGGACGATCCACCGCATCGGCGAGGAGCGCATCCGCGAGTACCTGAGCGACGCGAAGGCGCAGGCGCGCGCCGCCATGCGCGAGTACCTGTCGTGACCGCGGCGGCGCAGGGCATGCGCATCGTGCACGGCGCCGACGAGGCGCGCCGCGTGCTGCTCACGCGCAAGCCGCTCGGCGAGACGGAGCTGCCCGAGGCGATCCGGCGCAAGAACGCCGCGCTCTTCGGCGCCGACCTGAGCGTCGAGCAGCAGGTGCGGCGCATCCTCGATGATGTCCGGCGGGAGGGCGACGCCGCGGTCCTGCGCTACACGCAGGCGTTCGGCGGCGCGCGCTACGACACGCTCGAGGTGCCGCGCGACGAGGTCGAGGCGGCCTACGGCAGCGTTGACGGCGCGCTGGTCGAGGCCCTGCGCGAGGCGGCGGAGCAGATCCGCGCCTATCACGAGCGCCAGCGCGAGCACTCCTCGCGGCCGTTCCGGCACGAAGGCATCGGCATGCAGGTCCGCGCGATCGAGCGCGTCGGTATGTACGTGCCGACGAGCGCCGGCGCCGTGTACCCGTCGTCGGTGCTGATGACGGCGATCCCGGCGCGCGTCGCCGGCGTCCGCGAGCTGGTGATGATGACGCCCGCCGGCGCCGACGGCGTCGTGGCGCCGCTGAAGCTCGTTGCCGCCGCGATCGCCGGCGTCGACCGCGTCTTCCGCGCGGGTGGCGCGGAAGGCATCGGCGCGCTGGCGTACGGGACGCAGAGCGTGCCGCGCGTCGACAAGATCGTCGGGCCCGGTGGCATCTTCGTCACGGTCGCCAAGCGCGAGGTGTTCGGCGCGGTCGGCATCGACGCCCTCTACGGCCCGAGTGAGACGATCGTCATCGCCGATGACTCCGCCGATCCGGCGCTCGCCGCGGCGGACCTGCTCGCGCAGGCCGAACACGACGACCTGGCGACGCCGATCCTGCTCACCACCTCCGATGCCGTCGCGCGCGAGGTGGCGGCCGAGGTCGAGCGCCAGGTCGCGCTGCTGGAGCGCGAGCGGATCGCGCGCGCCTCGTTCGCGGCGCGCGGTGGCGCGGCCGTCGTCGCCACCGTCGCCGAGGCGGTCGAGCTGGCGAACGAGTACGCGCCCGAGCACCTCTGCCTGCTCGTGCGCGACGCGGCGGGCGTCGCGGAGCATGTGCGCAACGCCGGCGGCATCTTCGTCGGCGAGGACGCGCCGGAGTCGCTCGGCGACTACACCGCCGGCCCGAGCCACGTCATGCCGACGGCAGGCGCCGGCCGCTATGCCTCGCCGCTCGGGGTGCACGACTTCATCAAGGTCACGAGCGTCGTCGCCGTCGATGCCGCGCGCCTGCGCGGGCTGGGCCCCGCCGCCGCGAAGATCGCCCGCGCGGAGGGCTTCACCGCGCACGCCCGCTCGATCGAGCTGCGCCTCGAGCGCGAGTAGGCCGCGCGGCGGCTCCTCGCCCCTCGCGATCGCCGGCCGAGGATGGAAGACGGACGATGGAGGATGGTCCGCGCGGTCGCGCGTTTCGGTCTTGCTCCGCGTGACCGTGTTGGTGCCGCGCGTACCGGATCGTAGCCGCGATCGGCGGTGCGGACGGCTCACGATCATGCCGCGGGCGCGTGGCGGTCAGCGCACTCACGCCGTCGAAGGCGCGCACGCCTAGCCCGTGATCTGCCGCAGGTGCTGCAGGTCGTGGTCCGCGCGATGTCGCACGAGGTCGTCGAGCGTGCGCCGCGTTGGCGCGGCCGCGTCGCCCGGGCGCCAGCCCTCGGGCGTCTGCACGTACGCGCGCTGCCAGTCGGCCGGGCGCGCCGCGCGCAGAAGCTCGATGCTCGCCGCGCGGCAGACCCCGAACGTCTCGAGCGCCAGCGCGGGGTCCCGGCGCGCGTACTCCAGCGCCCGCGCCCAGCGCTCCTGGTCGTACGACGTCAGCAGCGGCTCGTCCTCGGCGAGGACCTGGCGGATGCGCGCGCCGAAGTTCATCTCCGTGTCGGCCAGGTGGCTCACGACCTCGGCCGGCGTCCAGCCCGCGTG
This sequence comes from Dehalococcoidia bacterium, assembly GCA_035650575.1. Taxonomy (GTDB): domain Bacteria; phylum Chloroflexota; class Dehalococcoidia; order DSTF01; family JACRBR01; genus DASRHM01. The sequence goes on from DASRHM010000057.1 coordinate 48,703, forward strand.
CCCGGCGGCGGTCGCGTGCGCGAGGGCGTCGGCGATCAGCTCCGGCGCCCGCGCGAAGCCTTCGAGCAGGGGCTCCGGCGTCTCGCGTTCTATGCCGCAGATGAGGCAGTGGCGGGTAGTGGTCTGGAGTCGCATTCCGCAGCGTAGCGCGCGCCAAGCCGCCATGCAGAGGAGTGGCGGTAGCTGGAACTCGGACGCCAGAGTGGGCCACGCCGACGCTCCAGCTTCCAGCCTCCGGCATCCAGCCTCCAGCTTCCAGCTTCCAGCCTCCGGCATCCGGCTGGAGTGCGCCATCCGGCGGCGGGCGCACGGCGACCCCCGCGGCGCCGGATATCATGTGCGCACCATGAAGCGCACGACGATCGACATCCGCGCCCTGATCCGGCCGGACCTGCTGGAGCTGCCGCCCTACGTGCCCATCGAGCCGACGGACGTGCTGGCGGCGCGGCTCGGCGTGCCGCCGGAGGCCGTGCTGAAGCTCGATGGCAACGAGAACCCCTTCGGGCCGTCGCCGAAGGCCCTCGAGGCGCTCAACGACGAGCGGGACTACCACATCTACCCCGACCCGGACCAGCGGACGCTGCGGGAGGCGCTCGCGCGCTATCTCGAGACCGGCGCGGAGCGCATCGTCTGCGGGCTCGGGAGCGACGACCTGATCGACCTCGTCCTGAGGGCGGTGGTCGTGCCCGGCGACGGCGTCATCGACTGCCCGCCGACGTTCGGCATGTACCCGTTCAGCGCGCGCGTCGCCGGCGCGCGCGTGCTCGAGGCGCCGCGCCGCGAGGATTTCGGCCTCGACGTCAGCGCCGTGCGCGCCCTCGCGCCCCGCGCGAAGGCGATCTTCGTCGCCTCGCCGAACAACCCGACGGGCAACCGCATCGAGCGCGAGGAGCTGGAGGCGCTGCTGGCGACGGGACTGCTCGTCGTCGTGGACGAGGCCTACATCGAGTTCGCGGGCAACGAGCACTCGTTCGTGCCGCTGGTGCGCGAGCACGAGAACCTGGTCGTGCTGCGCACGTTCAGCAAGTGGGCGGGGCTCGCCGGCCTGCGCGCGGGCTACGGCGTCATGGCGCCCCTGCTCGCCGCGCTGCTGATGACGATCAAGCAGCCGTACAACCTGAACGTCGCGGCGTCGGTCGCGGCCGTCGCCGCGCTCGAGGACGCGCCGCTGCTGCACGAGCGCGCGTGCGCCATCGCCGGCGTGCGCGACGAGATGACGCGCGAGCTGGCGACCATCCCGTGGATCACGCCGTACCCGTCGGAGGCGAACTTCGTGCTCTGCCGGCTCGACGGCGTGGACGCGCGCGAGGTGAAGGACCGGCTGGCCGCGCGCGGCATCTTCGTCCGCTGGTTCGACACGCCAATGCTGCGCAACCACCTGCGCATCAGCGCCGGACTCTCCGAGCAGGTCGCGCCGCTGGTCGCGGCGCTGCGCGAGATCGGGGCCGAGCTTGGGCGCTGACGCCCGGGACAAGGGGCTCGCGCGCGCGGACGCGGCGCGGGCGGAGGTTCGCGCGTGAACCGCACGGCACACGTCGTCCGCGAGACGAAGGAGACGCGCGTCGAGGTGGCGCTCGACCTCGACGGGTCCGGCACCGCGAAGGCCCGAACCGGCATCGGCATGCTGGACCACCTCGTCGAGCAGATAGGCAAGCACGGGCTGTTCGACCTGCAGGTGACGGCGACCGGCGACCTGCACGTCGACGAGCACCACACGGTCGAGGACGTCGGCCTGGCGCTGGGCCAGGCGTTCGACCGCGCGCTCGGCGACCGGGGCGGGATCGTCCGCATGGCCGACGCGCTGGTGCCGCTCGATGAGGCGCTGGCGCAGGTGGCGGTGGACATCAGCGGGCGGCCGCACTGCGTAGTTGACGTAACATGGACGCTGGACCGCATCGGCGAGCTGCCGGCGTCGCTGGTCGAGCACCTGCTGGCCTCGTTCGCGGCGGAGGCGAAGCTAACGCTGCACGCGCGCGTCCTCGCGGGGGAGAACGATCATCACCGCGCCGAGGCGATGTGCAAGGCGCTCGGTCGCGCCCTCTGCGCCGCCACGCGCATCGAGCCCCGCCGGCAGGGCGAGGCGCCGAGCACGAAGGGGAGCATGGGGTAGGGGGCGGCGGCGGCGCGCGGTGCCTCACCCCGGCGACGGCGCTCGTTTTGTCATTTTTCGTGTCCGCGTCGCGGGACCGCGCGTGCGATGGCGTCTCTTCTCGAACCTCCTACGAGGGGGAAGGGGAGCAGCCGAGCGGGTTTCGTTTTGTCACTTTCCTGGTTCGACGGGCGGCGGCTTCGGGAAAGCGCCGGTCCGCCAGTCGCGCCGGCGTGCCTCGTTTTGTCATTTTTCGACTTCGCGTCGCGCCTGAGGGCATCGCTAACCGCAGGTCGCGCGCACCGAGCGGGCAGGAAGCCGCCCACGCGAGCGTATCGCGCTTCGCCGGGAGCGCGAAGCGCCGGTGTCACCGCAGCCGGGAGACGCCGCGCAGCCGGGGCCGGGGCGACGGGCCGCGGCCTCCTGCGCCGGACGACGTCAACCGAAACTTTCGATAACTGCAGGGAAGATCAGTTGACGCCGCCCGCCGGCCGAACCTATGATCTAGCAGCCACTAAGTTACCCTCGCCCGAAAGGAAGAGCGCAATGGCGGTTGACGAGAAGACGCTCGAGATGCTGCACACCGAGCCCGACATCACGGAGGGCGTCGACCTGAGCTGGATGGACCAGACCGGCGAGCGCGGCATGACGGCGAAGCCCGGCCGCCGCGGCCTGACGCTCGAAGAGATCAACAAGGGCTCGTACGGCTCGGCGCCGCAGATGTCAATGGAAGCGACGGGCGCCCCGCGCGGCGCCGCGCGCCGGCCCGGCGTCCCGCGCCTCGGCTACCGCCTGCCCAACAAGTCCGACACGTGGTCGGACAACGCGGCGATGCTCTACGAGGAGGCCGTGCAGCGGCAGTGGAGCAGCGCCACCGACATCCCATGGGAGGAGCTGAAGCCGCTGCCGGACGACGTCGAGCGCGCGTACAGCCAGTTCTGCACCTTCCTGACCGAGGTCGAGTTCATCGCGGGCGACACGCCGAGCCAGTGGCTGCCGCAGATCAGCAACGACCACTACGAGGTGAAGATGTTCCTCGCCTCGCAGATCATGGACGAGGCGCGCCACCTCGACGTCTTCCGCAAGCGCGCGCTCGCCAACGGCGGCGGCCTGATGCGCTCGAGCGGCAACGCCGGGCTGCGCGTGATCATCGAGGCGAAGGACTTCACCGAGATGTCGGCGATCATGCACGTGCAGGGTGAAGGGCTCGTGCAGTCGATCTTCCGCATGGGCGAGTACATCGCGACGAACGAGGCGGAGAAGCGCATCTTCCGGCTGTCGGCGCAGGACGAGTCGCGCCACGTCGCGTTCGGCGTCATGCACCTGAAGTACATCCTCGAGACGGAGCCGGAGCGGCGCGAGGAGATCCACAGCTACCTGGAGAAGGCGGAGCCGGTGCTGGTCGGCGGCGGCGCGAACGGCACCGCGCCGGTCGCGGGCGGCGCGCCGGTCTTCGGCACCTCGCTCGGCATCCTCTTCGGGCACACGCTCGGCAGCCAGGAGGAGGGCGGCAAGCTCGCGATGGCGGCGTTCCGGCGCCAGCTCAACGAGTACATGCACCGGCTCGAGGTCGCGGGCATGGGCGAGCGGCGCTACCGCCTGCCGGCGAGCATCCAGGCGGTGCTCGACCCGCCGAAGAACTAGCGGCGGCATTCGGACGTATCTTGCGAGGGGGCGGAAACGCCCCCTCGGTGCGTCTTCCGTAATCGCGGCGTAAGGATTGTCCGTTAGGCTGGATCCCATGGGCTCGCCGTCGCTCGCCTCTGCCGGTGCCCGCCGCCGCGTCCTCGTCGTCGAGGACGAGCGCATGGTCGCCGACGTCGTCGAACGCTACCTGCGCCGTGACGGCCACGACGTCCGCACCGTCGGCGACGGCCTCGCCGCGGTCGAGGCGTTCGAGCGATTCGCGCCGGACCTGGTGGTGCTCGACGTGATGCTGCCGGGCATCGATGGCTTCGAAGTCTGCCGCCGCCTGCGCGCCCGCTCGGCCGTCGCCGTGGTCATGCTCACGGCCCGCGGCGAGGAGGTGGACAAGCTCGTCGGCCTCGGCATCGGCGCGGACGACTACATCACGAAGCCGTTCAGCCCGCGCGAGCTGGCCGCGCGCGTCGCGGCGGTGCTGCGCCGCACGGGCACGCGCGAGGAGGCTGACGGCGAGGCGCTGCGCTTCCCGGACCTGCGCATCAACGCGCGCACGCGCTCGGTCGAGAACGCGGGCGGGCGCGTCGAGCTGACGGCGCGCGAGTTCGACCTGCTGTATCACCTCGCGCGGCATCCGGGCCGCGTGTTCACGCGCGAGCAGCTCATGACGGACGTCTGGGACTACGCGTACGCCGGCGAGACGAGCACGGTGACGGTGCACATGCGCCGCCTGCGCGCGAAGGTCGAGGAGGACCCGTCGCGGCCGCGGCACCTGAAGACGGTGTGGGGTGTCGGATACAAGTTTGAGCCGTAGCGTCGCCGCGCGCGCGGCGGCCCCGTGGGCGTCGCCCGCGGGCGCGGCGCGGGGCGCGCTGCCCGTGCTCGCCGGCGCGGTCGCCGCGATCGCGTTCGCCGTCGGCATGGCGCTCCTCATCACGCGCGTCGTGCTCGCGCCGTCCGCCCGCGAGATGCGCGACCTCGCGGCGTACCTCATCGGGTCGAGCGCCGTCGCCGTCGCCGGCGGCTGGCTGGTGCTGCGCCTCGCCGAGCGCGCGTTCGTGCTCAGCGTGCGCGCGCGGACGTTCCTCGCCGCCGCGCTGGGCGGCGCCGTCGCGCTGTTCAACGTGCTCGCGGTCGCGGAGCTGATGTTCGTCTCGACGGCGCACGACCTGAAGCTGCTCCTCGTCCTGGTGGCGTTCAGCGGAGCCATCACGCTCCTCTTCACCTACGCCGCGGCCGCCGACGTCACCGCGCGCGTCGAGTCCGTCGCCGCCGGCGTGCGGGCGCTCGCCCGCGGCGCCTACGGGGCGCGCGTGCACGTGCCCGGCCGCGACGAGCTGGCGCGCCTGGCCGACGACGTGAACGCGCTCGGGCGCGAGCTGGCGCGCGCGACCGAGCAGCGCGCCGCGCTCGACCGCGAGCGGCGCGAGCTGACGGCCGCCGTCTCGCACGACCTGCGCACCCCGCTCGCCAGCGTGCGGGCGATGGTCGAGGCGCTCGACGACGCGGTGGTCGACGACCCGGAGGAGGTGCGCCGCTACTACGCCGCCCTCCGTCGCGAGACCGACCGGCTCTCGCGCATGATCGACGACCTATTCGAGCTCGCCTGGCTCGACGCGGGCGCGCCCGAGCTGGAGCTGCGGATCCTCGCGCTCGACGAGGTCGCGGCCGAGGTCGTCGACGCGATGCAGGCGCAGGCGCTCCTCGCGCAGGTCACGCTGACGTCGGAGTGCGACGGCGCGCTCCCGGAGCTGGCGCTCGACGGCGCGCGCATCGAGCGGGCGGTCGCGAACCTCGTGCGCAATGCGCTCGCCCATACGCCGGCCGGCGGACGGGTGCGCGTCGCCGCGCGCGCGGACGGCGCGGAGGTCGTGCTGCGCGTGGAGGACAGCGGCTCCGGCATCGATGCCAGTGACCTGCCGCACGTCTGGGAGCGCTTCTACCGCGCCGAGAAGTCGCGCAGCCGCAGCCCCGGCTCGCCGGACGGCGCGGGGCTGGGGCTGGCGATCGTGCGCGGCATCGTCGAGGCGCACGGGGGACGCGTGGAGGTCGATTCGGCGCCCGGCCGCGGCTCGACGTTCAGCCTGGTGTTCCCCGCGACCCGTCGCACCGCCGCCGGGGAACGATCGGCGCCGGCCCCGCGTCCGTCGCGCTGATGCCATCGGCGAAGCGCGACGGCGGTCGTGTTACCCTCGCCCCGTGACGCAGGAGATGGCGACCGCGCTCTACACGGACGTCGAGACCATGCTCGCCGCGCATGGCGCTGGCGGGGCCATGCGTCCCTTCGCGCACGAAGGCTATTCGGGGGCGGCGCTCTCGTACGTCGAGGGCGGCGCGACGCGGTTCGTCCTGAAGCGCATCGCGGGCGAGCCCGACTGGCTGCGGCGCGCGTTGCGCGATGAGCGTTGCCGCGAGGCGCGCCTGGCCGCCTCGCCGTTCGCCGCGCGGCTGCCCGAGGGCGTGCGCAGCGCCTCCATCGCCGCCTGCCACGATGGCGACGGCTACGCGGTATTGATGCACGACCTGACGGGCGTGGTGCCGCCGCCGGACGGCGCGCTCGCGCGGCCGCAGGTCAGCCTCGTCCTGCGGCGGCTCGCCGAGATGCACGCGGCGTTCTGGGAGGCCGGGCCGGGTGGCATCGGCTGCGGCCCGGTGCCGCTCGAACACTGGCTGCGCATCCTGGAGCCGGCGCACCTGCGCGCGCTCGCGGCGGAAGGCATCGACTTCGGCGGCCCGCGCGGGTGGGAGCTCTTCGAGCGCCTCGCGCATCCCGACGCCGTCGCGCTCGTCCGTGCGCTGCACGCCGACCCGTCGCCGCTCCTCGCGGCGAGCGCCGCGCTCCCGCCGACCCTGCTGCACGGCGATGCCAAGGTCGCGAATATGGGCATCGACGGTGACACGCTGTGGCTCTTCGACTGGCAGACGGTGATGTACGAGCCGGTGGCGCACGAGCTATCGTGGTTCCTGGCGGTGAACTCCAGCCGTCTCCCGGACTCGCTCGACGCGACGCTGGAGACCTACGCCGCCCACCTGCGCCGCGCACTTGGGCGGCGGTTCGATGCGGCACAATGGCCGCGACAGGTGGCGGTCTGCGCCGTCGCCGGCCTGCGCACGTATGGCTGGGGGAAGGCGCTCGACGCGGACGCCGGGCGGCCGGAGGAGTTGCGCTGGTGGTGTGAGCGCGCGCTCGCGGGAGCGCGCGCGCTCGGCTGGTAGGCAAAGGAGGCGCGCATGGCGGACTTCCTGGCGAAGACGGACCCCGACTCGTACTCGATCGACGACCTGGAGCGCGACGGGCAGACCGAGTGGGACGGCGTGCGCAACCCCGCGGCCGTGAACGCGATCAAGCAGATGCGGCCGCGCGACCGCGTGTACATCTACCACTCGCAGGGGCAGGCGGCGGTCGTCGGGCTGGCGGAGGTCGTGTCGCAGCCGCGCCCGGACCCGAACGACGCGCGGAGCTGGGTCGTCGACCTGAAGTACGTGCGCCGCGCGAAGAAGCCGGTGACGCTGCGCGAGATCAAGGAGTCGCACGAGTTCGACGACTGGCTGCTCGTGCGCCAGGGCCGCCTGAGCACGATGCCCGCGCCGCCCGAGTTCGGGAAGTGGCTCAAGGCGCGCGGCGCGTTCTGAACCCTCAGCCCGCGCGCCAGCGCCAGGCCGTCGATGCGATGAGCGGCCGGCCCGGCTCGACGACGATCACGCCGGCATCGACCCCGCGCGCGGCGAGGTTGAACGCGTCGATCGCGCAGGTCTGCGGCTCGACGCAGAAGGCGTGCTCCGGCGTGTACGCGACCGCGTGCGTGACGTTCGGCGACGACTGCATCCGCAGCTCGACATCGCCCCAGCGCACGGTCAGCGGGCCGCGCACGGCGCGGTAGCACTCGTCGAGCCGCCGTGCGCGGAGCGCCGGGCCGTCGCGCAGGTCCGTGTCGCCCGTGACCCGGCGCAGCGCGCCGGTCGGGATCATGTCGCGCAGCTCGTACGTCTCGTCGGCATCGATGCGGACGTGTGGATCGGCGCCGGGCCGCACGTCGCGCCGGAACCACGGGTGCCAGCCCGCGCCCGCCGGGAACGGCTCGCGGCCCGCGTGCACCTCGACGGTCTGCTCGATGCCGTCGTCGTGCACGGCGATGCGCTGGACGAGCCGGCCGCCGAACGGCCACGCGCCTTCGAGCGAGCACCACAGGGCGCAGGCCTCGGCCGAAGACGACTCGACGGACCACGGGCGGAACGCGCCCAGCCCGTGGATGGCGTGCGCGCCGTGGTTCGCCTCGAGCGCATGCGTCCGGCCGCCGAACGCGAACCGCGCGCCGGCGATGCGGTTCGGCCAGGGCGCCATCGCGAACGACCCGGACTGCGTCGGCGCGCGCGGGGCATCGGCGGCGGCGGCCGGGGCCACGAGCAGCGGCGTCCACCGCTCGAGCAGGATGTCGAGCGCGTGGAGCCGGCCGCCTGCGCCGGGGAGCAGCGTCGCGCGCGTGCGGCCGCGTGCCAGGTGCAGCGCCTTCACGCGGCGATGCTACCGCCGCGGTGGCGCGGGCGATACGTGGCGCGTGCGGTAGAGTGCCGGGGGACGAGAGGGGGACGCATGGACGAGACGCTGGACTTCTACTGCGACAGCGTGAACTTCGAGGTCGGCGCCTACGGCTTCTCGCTCGCGCTCGGGAAGTCGCAGCCGCCCGCGCGCCCGGAGGAGCAGCCGGGGATGCGCGTGCTCGCGCGCGCGCACATGAGCCCGCAGCACGCCAAGGTGCTCGCCAAGCTCTTCGTGATGAACGTCAAGCGCTACGAGGAGCAGTTCGGCGAGATCGAGCTGCCCAACGCGCTGTACCAGAGCATGGGGCTGCCAGCCGAGTGGTGAGCTGGCTGCCGGACCAGGATTCGAACCTGGATAAACGGCTCCAAAGGCCGCTGTCCTACCGTTAGACGATCCGGCAGCGCCGCCCCATCGTAGCCGATGGCGCGCGGGAGCCGCGATCTGGGGGAGGCCGTCCGATGAGCGTAGGCGCAGGGATCGCGATCTGGCTCGCGCTGGTCGTCGCGTCGCTGGTCGTGATCGTCTTCCTGTCCCGGCGCTGGGGCCACGACCCCTTCGGCTGGTCGCTGCTCGCCGCGTCGATGGGGCCGCTGGCGCTCGTCGCGCTGGCGGGCGCCCGCCAGCGTGAGTCGCGCGCGCCGGCGCCGGTCCCGGGCGAGCGCGCCGACATCGTGCTCGCGTGCGACGGGTCGGCCGCCAGCGTGCGCGCCGCCGAGCACGTGGCGGCGATGGGGCTGCCGGCGCCGCGCGTCGTGGTGCTCGCCGTCCTCCCCGTCGAAGCGCAGCCGCACGACGAGCGCGCCCTGGCCGACGTGCGCGCCCGCATCGAGGCGATGACCGG
>DASRHM010000058.1:0-7759 GCA_035650575.1 Dehalococcoidia bacterium
CGGACCTGCATCGCTGAGAGCGATCGCGATTCAGCCGCAGCCGCCAACCAGCGCGATGCGCGAGCTGCCGTGGAAAGGCCCGAACGAAACAGTCCCCGTCTCTGAACTGAGTTTGCCCCCAATTCCAAGCCTTGAGACTTACCTAAAGTCGGGCGTCGTCGTCCGGTAGGTACCCAAGAGAACGATTCGGTGGGGGCAATCCGCATGGACGGTCAGCGGGGCCCGCGCGCGAAGACCGCATCCCTGGCCATCGCAGCTCCGCGCCGCGCCGTCCGGCCGAGCGTGCATCGCCGCGCCGTGGCCGGCGGTGCTGGACCCGGATGCGGCGCAGGCCAGCGGGCACGGGGCTGCATCAAGCGGCTGCCGCGTTCGACGGGCCGAGCCCGGACAGCCACTCCTCGGCCTGGGCGGCGGCCATTGGCTCGGCGAGGAAGAACCCCTGGCCGAGATCGCAGTCGAGGGCGCGCAGTCGCGTCAGTTGTTCCTTCTGTTCGATCCCCTCGGCGATCAAATCGAGTTCGAGCGTCTTGCCCAATTCGATGATGGCCCTGGTGAGGTCGCGCGTGCCCGTCTGGCGCGCCACGTCATCGATGAACGAGCGGTCAATCTTCAGGAAGTCGAACGGGAACTCGCGCAGGTAGCTCAACGACGAATAGCCGGTGCCAAAGTCGTCGATCGCGAGCCCGACGCCGAGCGACTTCAACTCGCTGAGCCGCTGCAGCATCATCGCGGTGTCCTTCATGACAACGCTCTCGGTGATCTCCAGGATCAGGCGCGAGTGCGCGAGCCCGCTCTGGGCGAGTGCATCCCGCACCTCGCCAACGAACCCCGCCTGTTGCAGCTGCTTCACGGAGACGTTGACGCTGACGGTCCAGCGCGCCCCGGGGTAGCGCCGTTGCCATACGGCGGCCTGCCGACAAGCCTCCTGGAGCACCCAGGCGCCGATGCGCACGATGGCGCCGGATTCCTCCGCCAGCGGGATGAACTCCGCGGGCGCGAGGCGACCGCGCACGGGATGGTCCCACCTCACCAGCGCTTCCAGCCCGAACAACTCGCCGTTGCGCAGGACGATGATCGGCTGGTAGTCGAGGACGAACTGGCCGTGGTCGAGCGCGCGCGGCAAGTCGGCGATGAGCTGGAGGCGCTCGATCATCGATACCTCCATGGTGGACTCGAACATCCGGAAGCACCCTTTGCCCTGCGCCTTCGCGGCGTACATGGCGATATCGGCATCCCGGACGAGCTGGTCCGCGGTGTACGCTCCCGGCCCCTCGCTCACGGCGACGCCGATGCTGGCACGGACGAGGATCTCCTTGCCATCGATGATGTACGTGCTTTGCACGGCGTCGAGCACGCGGTCCGCGGCCGCCTCGCTGTCCTCGTAGCGGACGCCTTCGAGCAGCAGGGCGAACTCGTCGCCTCCCAACCGCGCCACGGTGTCGGTCTCGCGGGCGACCTCCTCGAGGCGCCGCGCGACTTCGGTCAGCAAGGCGTCGCCGGCGGCGTGCCCCAGGGTGTCGTTGATCCCCTTGAAGTCGTCGATATCGATGAACAACACCGCAAGCGGCATTCCGGACCGCTTGCTGACGTCGAGCGCGTGCGCGAGCCGGTCGAGGAAGCGGGCGCGATTGGCAAGCTGGGTCAAGGGGTCATGGAGCGCCTGGTAGCGTACCTGTTCCTCGAGACGGCGTCGCTCGCTGATGTCGCGCACGTTCAGCACGAGCCCGCCGATCGACGGGTGGTCGCGCTGGTCCGTGGCGGTGAACTCCAGGTCGCGCCACTCTCCGGCGGCGTCACGGACGCGTCCCTCACCGGCGACCGTCTCGTCGCGGCCAGACATGAGACGCGTGAGCTCGTTGAGCAGGCGCGGCTGATCCTCCGGGTGCAGGAAGTCGACGAGCTTCCGCCCGACCGCAAGGTCCGGGTCGTAGCCGAGCACGCGGCGGATCGCGGGGCTCTGGTAGAGGATGGTCGTGTCCGGCGTGATGACCGTAATCAGGTCCGATGCGTTCTGGACGAGCGAGCGGAAGCGTTCTTCGCTCTCCCGCATGGACCGCTCGGCGCGGAAGCGCTCGGTGATGTCGTGCATGATGAACACCGTCCCGACCCAGGCGTTCAGGTGGTCGAAGAGCTTCGACGAGCCGACGAGCGCGGCGGCGGGTTCGCCGTCGGGTGCCTCGAACTGGATCTCGCGCTCGTTCGCGACGTCGGGGTCGAGGAGCGCGGCCAGTGCGCCGTGCGCCCATTTCGTGTCCAGCTCGTCGATCGTGGCACCGATCAAGGGCCGGCCGATCCGGCACATCGACGAGGCAGAGCCATTCGCCACGCGCACCACTCCGTCGCGGTCGACGACGAGCAGCCCTTCGACCATGGTGCCGATTACCTGGCTGGCCGCGAGCGCCGGCGTGATGTCAACGAGGCGGTAGCGCCAGATACTGTAGGTGGAGACACAGGTGTAGGCGAAGATGAACGCATACCCGAACGGGTACAGCCCAATGTGGAGCGTCGGCAGGAAGTCGAACGCGGCGGGCATCGCCAGCGCAAGGGCCAGCTGGCGAAGCCGCATGCGCTTGCGATGCGTGTCGGACTGCGTGTTCGTCTCGCCGGTCCGGTAGATCGCCCGCCCGGCGGCAAAGAACGCGCAGTAGTACGCGATGAGCGCCGGTCCGAGGCGGCCGTAGATCGGGTAGTAGCCCCAGTAGTAGCGGTGGGCGTAGGCGAAGACCCAGCCGGTAGTCAGCACCAGGATCGCGAGGACGACGGATACGGCCATGCCGGCGAGCACGTAGCGACGCAGTGCTTGAAACCGCGAGCTGCCCGCCGCCGCGTGCATGAACGCGCAGACCGGCACGAACACGGTCCCGAGCATCGAGACCTTGATCCAGACCGTGGCCACACCCGGATCGTGGGTCGCATTCGCGCCGCCGAGGCCGATGAGCCAGACGCCGATCGTGAACGTCATCGCCATCAGCGTGCGGCTCGGCAGGGAAGCGCGTTCGCGGCGAAGCGTGGCGGCGCCGAGCAGCCAGTTGAGCAGCCCGACCGCGACCACGGGCACGCTGAACCAACTGAACTGGTAGCTTGCGGGCTCGAAGAAGTCGTGCACGGATTGCCACCGATCGTCGGCGAGGCTGAAACGCCCCCGTGATTATCGGTCTGGGGGAGGACGCGGCTCAGGTCAGCGCGCACCTCGCCGGGTTGGGGTGCAGGCACCTTGGCAGCGTGCGGCCCGTACCCGGCGAGGACGTCCGCCTGCCCGGCGAAGCGCGCGGACCGCGCGGCGGGGGCAGCGATCGCGGGTGTTGACTGCACCGGGCGCCCGGCGTACGTTCGCGGCCATCGGTGCGGATGAGGAAACCGCGCCGGGGCAGAGGAAGAAAGGGGAGCACATGAGGCGATCGGCAAGGGCCGTGCTGTGGGAGCACGTACGGTTGCGGGGCGCGCTGCTCGTCGGGCTCGTCGCCGCGCTCGTCGCGGTGATGGCGCTGCCGGCGCGGGTGTCGGAGGCGACGCCGGGGTCGAGCACGACGGCGATCGTCTCGCTGGGGGACAGCTTCATCTCGGGCGAGGCGGGTCGCTGGCAGGGGAACAGCCTGAACATGTTCGGGACGCGCGACGGGACGGACCGCGCCGCGTCGTGCACGTGGTGGGGCTACTGCACGTACGACGCGACGCGCGTGTACGGCTCGTCGTACAGCAACGGCTGTCACCGCTCGGACGTGGCGACGATCAAGAGCGCGGCGATCTCCGTCAACCTGAAGATCAACCTGGCCTGCTCCGGCGCGCAGACGGTGAACATCTGGCGCGCGTCGCAGGGCGGGCAGAGCTTCAAGGGCGAGGCTCCACAGGCGGACCAGTTGCTGACCGTGGCGCAGCAGTACAACGTGAAGCTGGTGGTGCTGACGATCTCGGCGAATGACCTGGGCTTTGCAGACCACGTGATCAACTGTGCGACCGATTGGGTCCTGGGGCTCGGCCCGTGCAACCAGGCGGAGCAGGCCTCGATGCAGGCGGCGATGCCGGCGGCCCAGGCGGGGCTGCGCAAGGCGATCGACGAGGTGCGGGCGGTGATGGCGCAGGCCGGGTACAGCCCGTCGCAGTACCGCTTCGTCCTGGCGGGCTATGCCTCCCCCATCCCGGCGGCGGCGGACGTGCGCTACTCGGGGTCCGACAAGTGGTGGACGGGCGGCTGCCCGTTCTACGACGAGGACTTCGACTGGGCGAAGAACGTCGGCGCGCCGTTCATCATCGATGGGATGCGGCAGGTGGCGGCGGAGAAGGGCGTGCAGTTCCTGGACGTGCGGAACGCGCTGAACGGCCACGAGGTGTGCAACGTGCATTCATCGCTGGTGTCGAGCAGCCCGAACCCGGTGACGGCGGAGTGGGCACGGTGGGTGAACACCGGCTGCTGCCAGGGCGACGCGCAGGAGTCGGTGCACCCGAACGCGTACGGACAGCGGGCGCTCGGCAAGTGCCTCTCGCTGATCTACGGCAAGACGAGCGGCAACTGGTCGTGCAACAACACGCCCGGCCAGAGCTACACGGCGATGTACCTGACCTCGATCCCGTAGCGACGCGCGGCGCAGGGTAACGATGGAAGTGCCCGGCGGGCCTGCAACCGCCGGGCACTTTCGCGTGCGCGAGATCGAGCAGAAACGCGCATCGGCGCCCGGAGGAGCGCCGATGCGGTGCGTTGAGCCCTAGGCGCGCGGTTACGCGCGCGAGATCGAGGTGACGTTGCCGTCGTGCCACTCGGGGTCGCTCGCCAGGAGCCGGCGGTACTCCTGGTAGCGCTTGTTCTGCTCGGGGCTGTTCGCGTTGTCGCGGTAGGCCTTCTCGTTGCGGAAGACGGCGACGCCCCACGCTTCGTCGCCCGCGCCCTCGAAGAAGTGCACGGAGACAATGCCCGCCATCGGCGCGCGCATGGGCCCCGAGGTCATCGTCTTCTTGAGCTGCTCCTTCATGCCGGGCTTCGCCACCATGCGGAAGACGCTGCCGAACCCGCGCACGGTGCGCATCGACGGCTTCGCGGCCGCCGGCTTGCGCGCGGCCGCGCGCCCTGCCGTCTTGCGCGCGGTGGCGCGTCCCGCCGCGGGCTTGCGCGCGGTGCTGCGCGCCGCGGCCTTGCGCGTGCCCATCGTGCCCCGAGAACCGGCCGCGGGCTTGCGCGCGCCGCCGCGGGCTGTCGTCCGCCGGGCCGAGCCCGTCCTTCTGGTCGCCATGGTCAGACCACCTCCTTGTGCCCTCTTGGTCGCATATGCCTGGAGCACAAGCAAACCATCCTGTCCGCCCATCTGCAAGAGGCAATTTTTCCAGCGCGCGCCCGCCGCCGCGCGCGTGCGATGAACGCCGCTCATCGCACCGTCCCCGCGCGGCCAGGCGTTGTGGCTTCCCAACGCTCGCGCTCCTTAACCGTTCGGCAAGACTCTCCACCCGTTCGCGCCGCCATAGTAGACGCGGAGCTGGCTCGAGGGAGGGGCGCGATCGCACGGGAAGCGGCGTACGGGGCGGAGGCGGCCGCGCGGCCGGACGGCGCGCGGTTGGCGGCAACACTGGCGGCGGCGCAGGCGCGCTGGCGGCCGTGGGCGGCGTTCGCCGCGGTCGTCGGCCTGGCACTGGCGCTGAACACCTGGTCGCTGTCATCGGCCGGGTACGGGAACACGTACTACGCTGCGGCGACGCGGTCGATGACGCTGTCGTGGAAGAACTTCTTCTTCGGCGCGTACGACCCGGGCGGCTTCATCACCGTCGACAAGCCGCCGGTCTTCCTCTGGGTCGATGCGCTGTCGGCGCGTGCGTTCGGCTACTCGTCGTGGTCGCTCCTGCTGCCGAGCGCGGTCGCGGGCGCGGCGAGCGTGGGCCTGCTGTGGCTCATCGCTCGCGCGCACTTCGGCGTGTTCGCGGCCACGGTCGCCGGGGTGGCGCTCGCGCTGACGCCGGTGTCGGTCGCCGTCGACCGGCTGAACCTGCCCGAGCCGTTCATGATCCTGGCGCTGGTCGGCGCCGCGGGCGCGGCGCTGCGCTCGCTCGAGAGCCGGCGTTGGTGGGCGTGGCTCGCGCTCGCGGGCGCGCTCGTCGGCGTCGGGTTCAACACGAAGATGCTGGCGGCATGGATCCCGGGGCCGGCGTTCGCGCTCACCGTGATCGCGGGGACGCGCGTCATCTCCCGCGCGTCGCTCCGGTCGCTGGCGCTGCGGCTCGGGGTGCTCGGGCTGGCGACGCTCGTGGTGTCCGGCTCCTGGCTGGTGGTGGTCGATGCGTGGCCGGCGTCGGCGCGGCCGTACATCGGCGGCAGCCGCGACAACACGGTGCTGGACCTGGCGATCGGCTACAACGGCTTCGGGCGGGTCGACGGCGACGGCCAGGGAGCGCCGGGCGGCGCGGCGCGCGCCAACCGGCCGGCGCCGCCGGCGTCAACGCGGCGCGGCGGGTTCGCCGGGCCGGGGGGCATCTTCGGCGGGCTGCCCGGCTGGCTGCGCATGTTCGACGACGCGAACGGCGGGCAGATCGGCTGGCTCCTGCCGTTCGCGGCGCTGGGCGGCGCGCTCGCCCTCTGGTCCGGGCGGCGTGAGCCGGAACGGCGCGCGTTCGCCGTCATGTTCCTCGGCTGGCTGCTGCTGTACGCCGGCGTGTTCTCCTACGCGCGCGGCATCTTCCATAGCTACTACACGTCGGCGATGGCGCCGGCGGCCGCGGCGTTGTGCGGCGCCGGCGCGGCTTCCGCGCGGCGGCTGATCCTTCGCGACCGGCGCTGGCTCATCGCGCTCGCGGCGACCGCGCTCGTGACGCTGTGCGTGCAACTTGCGATCGCCGGGAGGACGCCGGACTTCTACGGCTGGATGCGGCCGTTCGCCGTCCTTGCGACGGCGGGCGGGCTCGCGCTCGCCGCGGCCCTGGCGCTGCGGCGCCGGCCCGCCACCGCGGGGATCGCGCTGAGCCTCGGCGGGCTGCTGCTCGTGCCGGGCGCCTGGTCGGTGAGCGCGGCGGCGAATGCATCGCTCAACACCACGCTGCCGCAGGCGGGCCCGCAGCGCGGGGCCTCGGGCGCGACGTTCGGATCGCAGGCGTTCGACGCCGGCGCGGAGCAACTGGCGCCGTGGCTCGCGGCGCACGCGACGGCCGGCGCGACGTGGCAGCTCGTGGTGCCGAACTCGCAGGACGC
Organism: Dehalococcoidia bacterium; assembly: GCA_035650575.1. Lineage (GTDB taxonomy): Bacteria > Chloroflexota > Dehalococcoidia > DSTF01 > JACRBR01 > DASRHM01. The sequence goes on from DASRHM010000058.1 coordinate 7,163, forward strand.
GTCGCGCCTGATCGCGGAGCACGACATCAGCGTCATGTCCCTCGGCGGCTTCCTGGGCAACGACGACACCATCTCCGTCGCCGGGTTCGCGGACCTCGTCGCGCAGGGGAAGGTGCGGTACGTGCTGGCGACGGCGCGCGGATTCGGACCGGGCGGCGGCGGGCCGCGAGGGAACTTCGCGCCGAACCGTGGCTTCGGCGGTGGCGGCGTGCCGGGCCTGGCTCCGAACGGCAACTTGGCGCCGGGCGGCATCGCGCCCAACTTCGGGACGCCGCGGGGGCGCGGCGGTGGCTTCGGCTTCGCGCCGACGGCGAGCGCGTCCGGGCCGCAGGCGGTGCTGGCGGCCGTGCGGGCGGCGTGCGCGCCGGTGGAGGACCGGACGCTGCCCGCGCAGTACCAGGGCGCGCTCTACGACTGCGCCGGCCGCGCGGGGACGCTCGCCGCGCGCGCGCCGTAGCCGCCAGCGCCCGGACCCGCGATACCCGACGACGATCACGAGCTTTCGTTTCACCCCGGAGCGTCACGACGACGGCATCACCGGCCTGATGCGCGCGCGGCGGATGTCGACGCATCGCTCGATGCGGCAACGATGGCAAA
>DASRHM010000059.1:0-15307 GCA_035650575.1 Dehalococcoidia bacterium
CCGGCATCCCCGGCGGCATCTGCACGATCGAATACAGCGCGTCCACGCCCTTCAGCTCGCTCGACGCCAGCGGCACGCCGATGACCGGCAGCGCCGTGTACGCCTTGCACACCCCCGGGAGCGCGGCCGCCCCGCCCGCCGCCGCGATGATCACCTCGTACCCCGCGTCGGCGGCGCCCGAGACGAATGCGCGCACCTTGTCGGGTGTGCGGTGCGCCGACATCACGTGCACCTCATGCGCGATGTCGAACTTCTGCAGCGTCTCCATGCACGGCTGCATCACGTCCATGTCCGACTTCGACCCCATCAGGACCGCGACCAGTGCGCTCATACCCTCGCTGTCACCTCGCTCGCGCCGATATCTCGCCGATAGTGCATCCCCTCGAAGCTGATGCGCGCCACATTCCGGTACGCCGCCGCGCGCGCGTCCGCGACCGTGGCGCCCGTGGCCGTAATGCCCAGCACGCGCCCCCCCGCCGTCACGATGCTGCCGTCGTCCGCGCGCCGCGTGCCCGCGTGGAACACCAGCACGTCCGCGTCCACGTCGTCCAGCCCGTCGATGCGCTTCCCCGTCTCGTACGCCCCCGGGTAGCCGCCCGATGCCAGCATCACCGTCACCGACGCCTCGTGGCGCCAGCGCACGTCCACGCGGTCCAGCGTGCCGTCGCAGCACGCGAGCATGATCTCCAGCAGGTCGCTCTCCAGCCGCGGCAGCAGCGCCTCCGCCTCCGGGTCCCCGAACCGCGCGTTGAACTCGATGACCCGCGGGCCCTCGGCGGTGATCATCAGCCCCGGAAAGAGCACTCCGCGGTACGGCACGCCCTCCGCCGCCATCGCGCGGATCGCCGCCTCGGTGACGTCGCGGCGGATCTGCTCGGCCGTCGTCTCGGGCAGCCAGCCCGGCGGGCTGTACACGCCCATGCCGCCGGTGTTCGGCCCGCGGTTGCCGTCGAACACCGGCTTGTGGTCGCAGGAGAACGGCATGTGCGCCACCGTGCGGCCGTCGCTGAACGCGTGCGCGCTCGTCTCGCGGCCTTCGAGCTTGTCCTCGATCACGACCGTCCGTCCCGACGCCCCGAGCGTGCCGCGCACCATCAGGTCGCGCAGCGCCTCCACCGCCTCCGCCGGCGACGACGTGACGATCGCGCCCTTGCCCGCCGCCAGCCCGTCCGCCTTCACGACGACGTCACGGGCGCGCGACTCCACGTACGCCCGCGCCGCGTCGAAGTCGTCGAAGCGCGCCGATGTGCTCATCGGGATCGCGTGGCGCATCATCAGGTCCTTCGCGAACGCCTTCGACCATTCGATGCGCGCCGCGGCCTGCCGTGGCCCGAACGCCCGGATGCCCTCCCGCTCGATGCGGTCCACCAGGCCCATCGCGAGCGGGTCGTCCGAGGCGACGACGACGAGATCGACGCGGCGCTCCCGCGCCATCTTCGCGACCTCATCGAGGAAGCCGGCGATCTGCGCTTCCGGCGCATCCGGCTTCGGGATGGCGAGCGGCGCCGTCTCCGCGACCTGCGCGATGCCGGGGTTTCCCGGCGCCGCGTAGAGCGTCCCCAGCCGCGGCGACTGCCGCAGCCGCCACGCGATCGCGTGCTCACGCGCGCCGCCGCCGATGAGCAGGACGTCGGTCATCGCGCTCCCACCCTCGCCGCTAGGCCGTGCGCTCGAGCCAGCGCCACAGGACGACCGCCGCCAGCGCCAGCGCCACCGGCAAGAGCACGCGGGCGGGCACCCGCGAGGCGCGCGCGTCCCCCGCAGCGCGCGCCTGCACCCCGTGCACGTGCCCGTTCGTGCGCACCCGCTGCTCGATCTCCGTGCGGTCTACTCCCACTCGATCGTCCCCGGCGGCTTCGACGTGATGTCGTACACGACCCGGTTCACGCCCGGCACCTCGTTCACGATGCGGCTGCTGATGCGCCCCAGCACCTCGTACGGCAGCCGCGCCCAGTCCGCCGTCATCGCGTCCTCCGCCGTCACCGCCCGCAGCGCCACGACGTGCCCGTACGTCCGGTAGTCGCCCATCACCCCGACCGAGCGCGTGTCCGTCAGCACGGCGAACGACTGCCACAGGTCGTAGTACAGCTTCGCCTTCTTGATCTCGTCCATCACGATCCAGTCGGCCGCCTGCAGCACCTGCACCCGCTCACGCGTCACCTCGCCGATGATGCGGATCGCCAGCCCGGGGCCGGGGAACGGCTGCCGGTACACCATCTCCTCCGGTAGCCCGAGCGCCAGGCCCACCTGCCGCACTTCGTCCTTGAACAGGAAGCGCAGCGGCTCTACCAGCTCGAACGTCAGCTCCTTCGGCAGCCCGCCGACGTTGTGGTGCGTCTTGATGTTCGCCGCCGTGCCATGCCCCGCGGCGCTCTCGATCACGTCCGGGTACGTCGTCCCCTGCGCGATGAAGTCGACGTTGCCGATCTTGTCGGCCTCCGCCTCGAACACGCGGATGAACGTCTCGCCGACGATCCGCCGCTTCTGCTCCGGCTCCGTAATGCCCCGGAGCTGCGTCAGGAAGCGGTCCGCCGCGTCCACGTGCACCAGGTTCATCTCCATGTGGCGCTGGAACGTGTCGACCACGCGCTCCGGTTCGTCGCGCCGCATCAGCCCGTTGTCCACGAAGATGCACGTGAGCTGGTCCCCGACCGCGCGATGCACGAGCGTCGCCGCCACCGCCGAGTCCACGCCGCCCGAGAGCGCGCAGATCACGCGCCCCTCGCCGACCTGCTTGCGGATCCGGTTGATGCTGTCGGCGACGAAGTTCCCCGCCGTCCAGTCGCCCCGGCAGCCGCAGATCTTGTACAGGAAGTTCTCGAGCACCTGCTTGCCGTGCGGCGTGTGCACGACCTCCGGGTGGAACTGGATCGCGATCGTGCTGCCGCCGTCCCACATCGCCGCCACGGGCGAGTTGTCGGAGTACGCGATCGACCGGAAGCCGGGCGGGAGCTGCGTGATGCGGTCGCCGTGCGACATCCAGACGGGCATCGACGACGGCAGCCCGGCGAAGAGCGGGTTGTCCACATCGCCCTGGTGGACGACCGCGTGCCCGTACTCCCGGTGGTCCGCCGGCGCCACCTTGCCCCCGAGCTGCAGCGCCAGCGCCTGCATCCCGTAGCAGATGCCGAGCACCGGCAGCTTCCGCTCGAAGACCCACGACGGCGTCAGCGGCGCGTCGATCTCGTACACGCTCGCCGGCCCGCCGGAGAGGATGACGCCTCGCGGCCGCAGCTTCTCGATCTGCTCCCACGGCGTGTCCGGCGCCACCAGCTCGCAGTAGACGTGGCACTCGCGCACGCGGCGCGCGATCAGCATCGAGAACTGCGAGCCGAAGTCGATCACGACGACGTTCTCCGGCTGCACCGGCTGCGGCGGCAGCGCGCCGGACGGCGCCTCGCCCGCCTTCTCGCGCGCGATCTCGAGGTACGTCGAGACTTCCAGGTCGCCGGAAACGCCCACCCGGTGCGACGTCTGCTGCTCCGCCATGTCGTATCCTCGTCGAAGGCCGGCGTGCGCGCGGGCTGTGTTGCGTCCGCTCTGCCGCGCGAGGGCAGTGTAGCCGTCGCCCTCGCGCGCGGTCAATGATCCGTGCATCGACATAAGCATTTGAGTGAGAACGACCAGTACCTGCGCGCCGTCGAGGTCCTCCGTGATGGCGGCGTCGTCGCGCTGCCGACGGACACCGTCTTTGGCCTCTGCGCCGTCGCGGCCGACGATGCCGCCGTCCGCCGCCTCTACGAGATCAAGCGCCGGCGCCTCGACCAGCCGCTGCCGCTCTTCGTCGCCGATGCCGACCAGGCCGCGCTCGTCGCCGGCATCACGCCGGCCGCCGCGGTGCTGATGGCGCGTTTCTGGCCCGGCGCGCTGACCGTCGTCGTCCCGCTGCGCCCATCGTTCGCGACGCTCGCCGCTGCGGGCAGCGGTTCCATCGGCCTGCGGGCGCCAGCCGACGCGTTCCTCCGCGAGCTGGCGCGCCAGCTCGGCCCGATTACCGGCACGAGCGCCAACCTCTCAGGCCAACCCGAAGCACGAAGCGCGGCGGAAGTCCGCGCGCAGCTCGGCGACGCCGTTGACCTCATCGTCGATGCGCCCCCCGCCGCCTCCGGCCCGCCCTCGACCGTCGTCGACTGCACCGGCACGCCGGTGCGCGTGTTGCGCGAAGGCGCCATCACGCGCGCTGCGATCGCGAGCGAGCTGAAGGGATTAGCCGAAGTCGCCGAGTGACGCCGGCGAGCATCCCATGCGGAGTGCCCTCTCCCACGGCCGAAGGCCATGGTGAGCGGCCCGCGCAGGCTACCCCTTCGACGGAAGCGCGACGACCGCCGTCCCCGGCGAGGTCTTCTTCCCCTCAGGGTTCTCCGTCCAGATGTCCAGCTCGACCAGGTTGCGCCCGTCCTGCTGGTACTTCTTCGTCACGACGCCTTTGCAGAGGATGTCCTGGTTCGGGAAGTCCATGCCGCGATACGAGCAGCCAAACTTGCGCACCTGCCCCGCCGGGCCGGCCCAGTCGTGCAGCAACTGTCCCAGGAACGCGTTCTTCAGCGCGCCGTGGACGATGATCCCCTTGAGCCCCGTCGCCTGCGCGAAGTCCTTGTCGTAGTGGATCTGGTAGAAGTCGCCGGACCCCGCCGCCCAGAGCACGAGCTGCTGCGTCGAGCAGTTCTTCTTCAGCTCGGGGATCTCCTGCCCCTCCTGCACGTCCTCGAAGTAGACCTGGTCCATCGTCGTTGCTCCTCTTACCAAATGTCTTCTCCGCAGTACGAGCAATCGCCAAGCCACTTTGCGCAGGCGATGCAATAGTCACGGAAGCAGCTATCGCAACGAACGAAGGCCCCGTGGTCGCTGCAATATGCGGCTCCGCACCGCGAACAGCTACGGTAGACCTCCGTTCCGCATCCCGCGCACTGCATGCCTAGTACTGGATCACGGTGCCGTACATCTTCGCGACGACCTTCCCGTGCTGGTTCGTGTACGTCGTCTCGCGCCGCGTGATGAGCATCGGCCCGAGGCTGCCCGTCGTCTCCTCGAACCCCGCGATCTTGCTGCGGGCGGTGATCGTGTCGCCCGCGCAGATCACGTCGTTCTCCGGGAAGTACTCGTAGTCCGTGCCGCCGTTCAGCACGCGCTTGTACGGCACGCTGAACCCCCGTCCGCCCATCTCCCCGGCCTGCGCCTGCGCGCGGTTCGGGTTGAAGATCGGCGTGCCGAGGAACCCCGGCGGCGCGACGATGCTGCGGTAGCCGCGCGCCTTCGCCGCCTCCTCGTCGTAGAAGATCGCGTCGCTGTGCCCGACGGCGCGCGCGAACATGCGGCAGTTCGTCTTCTCGACCTCCATCGTCACCGGCGGCCCTTCGACCCCCACGAGCTTGCGCATCTCATCGGTGATCACGGACGGTGCGGCCTGGGTCATGGTGAACCTCACGTGCGCGTCAGGTTTGTTCGGACGAATCCGACGATATCGCCGGCGCTCCGCGCGGTCAATAGAGCCGCCCGGAGCGGCGGCGCGCGCCAGAGCGCGCTCGCTTCGCGTCACCCTGGTGCGGCGCGGCGTCTCTCCACCGCGGCCGGCTGTCATCCCGAGAGCGGAGCGAAGGTCCCTCCGTCCCGGCGCATCGGCCGGCGACGAGACGCCGCGTGCGCAGGTGACGGCGCGCGGGCCGCGGCATCGACCGGGCCCGCGCCCTCGATCCGTCGTCCTGCATCCTCACGCCGTCGCAGGTGCCATCTCCGATCCGCCATCATGCCCGCATGCGCTACGACCCACCCGCTGCGCTCGCCCCGCTCCTGGCGCGCATCGACGCCGCGGCGGCGGAGGCCGCCGTGCGCGCCTGGGCCGTCGGCGGCACCGTGCGCGACGCGCTGCTCGCGCGGCCCATGCGCGACCTCGACCTTGCGGTCGAAGGCGACGCCCGCCGCTTCGCCCGCGCGCTCGCCGCTGCGCTCGGCGGCCAGTACTTCGAGCTGCACGAGGAGCACGACGTCGCGCGCATCGCGCTGCCAGCGGCGACTGCCGGCGTCGCGCTGATCGACGTCGCGGGCGTGGCCGCCGGCATGGAAGCCGACCTGCGACGCCGCGACTTCACGGTCGACGCAATGGCGGCGCCGATCGCCGGGGGCGAGGTGCTCGACCCCTGCGGCGGGCTCGGCGATCTGCGCCGCCACACGGTCGCGATGACCGCGCCCGCCGCGCTCGACGCCGACCCGCTGCGCCTCCTGCGCGCCGTGCGCCTCGCCGCCGAGCTGGGGTTCGATGTCGCGCCTGAGACCGCCGGCGCGATCCGCGAGCGCGCTCCTCGCGTGCTCGACGCCGCGCCCGAGCGCCGCCGGGACGAGCTGATGCGCATCTTCGCCCTCGCCGCGGCGGCTCCGCCGTTGCGCCTGCTCGATGCGCTCGCGCTGCTCGACGTGCTGCTGCCCGAGGTCGCGGCGGGGAAGGGCGTCGCGCAGCCGAGGGAGCACGCCTACGACGTCTTCGAGCACAACGTGCGCACCGTCGCGGCGCTCGACGCGATGCTCTACGGCGCGGCATCCGACGCGCTCCCGGCGTGGGTCGCGGACGATGTGCGCGCGACATTCGCCTGGCGCGAGCAGCACCTGCGCGACTACTTCGCCGGGGAAGTCGGCGCCGAGCACGCGCGCGCGGCGCTGCTGCGCCTCGCCGGCCTGCTGCACGACGTCGCCAAGCCGCAGACGCGCGCCCGCCAGCCCGACGGCCGCGTCCGCTTCTTCGGCCACGCCGAGCTCGGCGCCGAGATGACCGCGAAGCTCATGCGCCGGTATCGCTTCTCCGAGCGCGAAACGCGTTGGGTCGCGCTCCTCGTCGAAGAGCACCTGCGCCCGGGCCAGCTCGCTGCCGTCGGCGAAGCGCCGACGCGGCGCGCGCTCGCGCGCTTCTTCCGCGATCTCGGCGACGCCGCCGAGGCCCTGCTGTTCCTCTCGCTCGCCGATGCGGCGGCCGCACGCGGTCCCCGCCTCCAGCGCACGGCGTGGCGCGCGAACGTCCGGTATATGAACAGCCTCGTTGTGCGTTCTGTTGAGGATGCGGGTATAGTGCATCCGCTCCGGCTCCTCACCGGACGCGACATAATGTCCGCGTTCGGCTTGCCGGAAGGCCCGCGCATCGGCCGCCTCCTCGCCGCGGTCGAGGACGCGCAGGGCGCGGGGGACGTGCGGGACAGGGATGAGGCGCTCGCCCTCGTGCGCCGTCTGCTGCAGGCGGAGGGCGCCGCCGGCGGGCCGGAGGCGGGGCAGCGCGCCCGCCGGGGTTAGGATGCGCGACAACGGGAAGTCGAGGGCGGCGCTCCGGGCATGAACGCTGAGGAATTCGGCTTCATCGTCATCGTCGGCATCATCATCGCCTTCTACCTCATCGTCCTGCGCCCGCAGCAGCAGGAGAGCAAGAAGCAGCAGCGCGACATCCAGAACCTGCAGGTCGGCGATGAGGTGCTCACCACCTCCGGCTTTTTGGGAACGATCCGTGACGTCTACATCCCCGAGTCGGGCCCCGTGCAGATCGTCATCGACTTCGGCAACGGCGTCGTCGTGAACGCGCTCGCGTCGGCCATCCAGCAGCGGGTGGCGGCGGGACAGACAAGGTTCTCGAGCAACCTCACCGAGACGGAGGAGAAGGGCGGCTGATGCGCAGGTGGCGGAATTGGCTCTGGGTGTCGTTGATCTTCCTCGTCGCCGCCGGCGCGATCTACGCCGTCTGGCCCGACGAGCCCGACCGCTATCTCCCGGACGCCATCCCCTGGCCCTCCGGCCGCGGCGTCCCCGGCACCATCGGCCCGCTGAAGCTGCCCTGCCACTCGACGAACGCCGCCGGCAGCAGCAGCAACACCGGCGCGGCGCCCGCCGATGAGAACCCCGCCGCTGACTGCAAGGGCATGATCCTCGGGCTCGACCTGCAGGGCGGTTCGCGCACCGTCCTCCAGGCCGATGTCGGGGGACTCAAGGACGTCGATGTCAACGAGGCGCTCAACGCCGCCAAGCAGATCGTCGAGCGCCGCATCAATCCGTTCGGCGTGTCCGAGGCCACCGTCCAGCGCTCCGGCGCCGACCGCCTGATCGTCGAGCTGCCAGGCGTCAACGCCGCCGCCGCGCGCGACATCACCCGCCCCGCCGTCCTCATGTTCTGCGAGGGCCTCCAGCAGGGCGGCCAGGGTGGCGCCGGCAGCCCGCTCGCCGTCGTGCCCGACGGCTCGAAGATCTACTACAAGCCCGAGTCCTGCGAGCCCGACATCGACGACAAGGGCGACGTCGCGCTCAAGAATCCCGATGGCACGCTCGCCCGGAACCCCGACGGCACGGTCCAGCGCGTCACCCCCACCTACACCACGAGCTGGCAGGGCAACACCGATAACATCGTCTGGACGCCCGCGAAGGGCGACCTCAACGGCGCGCCGACCATCATGACCGGCAACTTCCTCAAGTCGAACGCGGGCATCCAGTTCGACTCCTTCGGCCGCCCGATCCTCACGTTCGCCATGACGAAGGATGGCCAGAAGGTGTTCGGCTCCCTCAGCCGCCGCATCGGCGACCAGAACATCGGCCTCCCGCTCGCCACGTTCCTCGATGGCGAGCCGATCCGCGGCACGGAGGACAAGAACGGCAACGGCCTGAAGGACATCATCGCCCCCGCCGTGCAGGGTGAGATCACGGACACCGGCCAGACCACCGGCCTCTCGCTCGGCGACGCGAAGCGCCTGCGCACGTTCCTCAACAACGGCGCCTTCCCCATCCCCCTGCGCGTCATCCAGCAGCAGGACGTCGATGCCACGCTCGGCGACACGGCCGTGCTGCACTCCGTGCAGGCCGGCCTCGTCGCCATGCTGATCATCATGGCCTTCATGAGCCTCTACTACCGGCTGCCCGGCGTGCTCGCGAGCCTCGCGCTCGTCGTCTACACGGCCGTCGTGCTCGCCATCTTCAAGATCGGCATCCCCGGCTCCGGCCCCGTCACGCTCACGCTCGCCGGCATCGCCGCCTTCGTGCTCTCCGTCGGCATGGCCGTCGACGCGAACATCCTGATATTCGAGCGCACCAAGGAGGAGCTGCGGAACGGCCGCAGCCTCATCCCGGCGGTGAACGCCGGCTTCGACCGCGCCTGGACATCCATCCGCGACAGCAACATCTCGACGCTGATCACCTGTGCCGTCCTGTACTGGATGGGCAACCAGTTCGGCTCGTCACTGATCAAGGGCTTCGCGCTGACGCTCGCCATCGGCGTCGTCGTCAGCCTCTTCTCCGCGATCACCGTCACCCGCACGTTGCTGAACATGGCCATCGCGACGCCGCTGGCGCGCCGGCTGTGGCTCTGGACCGACGACCGCCCGGAGGACTTCCTCGCGCCGGGCCAGACCAGCCCCGCGGTGGCGCCGCTGGAGGGCGCCGAGAATGCTTAACCTCGTCGCCCGACGCAACTGGTTCTACCTGTTCTCGCTCGCCCTCCTGATCCCCGGCGCCATCTCGCTGATGATCCCGCCGCGCCTCAAGCCCGGCATCGAGTTCACCAGCGGCACGACGTTCTCCTTCCGCTACGCCGACCAGACGACCAGCGACCAGGTGAAGGGCGCGCTCAGCGACCTCGGCCACCCCGAAGCGCGCGTCCAGCGCACCGGCACGAACCAGTTCCTCGTCCAGACCGAGGAGATCCAGGGCTCGTCCACCACCCCGCCCGTCGGCCCCTCCCTCCCCTCCGAGCGCGAGACGATCGAGTCGGCGCTGAGCAAGCAGCACGGCGGCTTCCTCGACACCGCCGGCAACCCGACGACCCAGTTCATCGAGTTCTCGTCGGTCTCCGCCGCCGTCTCGCGTCAGATCGGCCGCAACGCCGCGCTCGCGGTGCTCGTCGCCTCGATCGCCATCACGCTCTACATCACCTGGTCGTTCAGCAACGTCCCGAACTCGCTGCGCTACGGCGTGTCCGCCATCGTCGCGCTCCTCCACGACGTGCTGCTCGTCATCGGCGTCTTCTCGATCCTCGGCAAGGCGTTGGATGTGAAGGTCGACACGTTCTTCATCACCGGCGTGCTCACCGTCGTCGGCTTCAGCGTGCACGACTCGATCGTCGTCTTCGACCGCGTGCGCGAGAACGTGGCGCGCGGCTTCATCCGCAACTTCCCGGACGCCGTGAACCACAGCCTGCTCCAGACGATGGGCCGCTCGTTCAACACGTCGCTGACGCTGATCTTCTCGATCCTGGCGCTGCTGCTGCTCGGCGGCTCGAGCATCCGTGACTTCCTGCTCGTGTTGCTCATCGGCGTCGCGACCGGGACGTACAGCTCCGTGTTCATCGCGAGCATGCTGCTCGTCACCTGGCAGCAGGGCGACATCCCGCGCTGGTGGCGCCGCGTCACCGGCCGCCCGCAGCGCCCCGCCCCCGTCCCCGCCGCGCCGGCCGAGTAACGCGCGTTCGAGTCCGCGCCGGCGCCGGACCCTGCGCGCTGCGCCTCCATCCTCCATCCTCTATCGTCCTTCCGCGGCCCGGGCGGACGCGCGCAGCACGGCCCGCGCGCCTAGCGCGCCACGTGGCGGTCGCCGTCCCGGTACGTCACCCGCCGCCGGTCGAGCTCCTCGAGCAGCGCCTGCGCGTACTTCCGGCTCGTACCGAACAGGTCGCGCGCCTGCGCGACCGTGATCGCGCCCTCTCGTGCGACATGCGCCCGCACCTTGTCCGTCATCTCGTCGAAGGCGCGCGCGTCGAACACGAGGCCGCCGCCGCAGTCCACCACCGCGCCCGTGCGCACGCACCAGGCGAGCGCCGCAGGCGATGGCGCGCGGTTCACGGGCGGCGCGTACGGCGTCGCCCGCAACGCGGCTAGCCACGCCTCGATCTCCGCCCGTTCGCCCTCCGGCGGCGCCGGCGCGAAGTCCGCGAGCGCCGCGACGCCGTCTCGCACGCGCACCCCTTCCCACCCCGACGCCGCCGCATCGAACGCCTCGCGCGAGAGCCCGAGCCGCCCCCGCAGGTCCTGCGCCGGCATCCCAGGCCGTAGCGGCTGCGCCTCGTGGTACGCGCGCAGGATCTCCACCGTCTGGCGCGCGACCGCCGCCGCGCGCGACGCCGTCGCGAGCGCGTCGCCGATGCGCACCACCGCCCCGCGCGCGACGAGCGCATCGACCGCGCGCGCGGTGACGTCCGGCGCGAGACGCGCCGCTGCCGCGATCGCCGCCGCCGAAGTGAATTCGCTCCGCCGCAGCGCCGCGAGCACCAGGTCCTCCGGCGCATCCGATAGCAGCGCCTCGAGCGCAGCGAGCGTCGGCGCGTCGTTGCGCTTGTGCCGCTGCGGCGCCGCATCGACGATCACCCCGCCCGCGACCGTGTCCTCCGGCGTGCGCAGCACGAAGCGGTCGCCGCGCATGACGGCCAGCGGCGCATCGAGCTTGAGCTGCGCCCACGCCTCCTGCCCGGCGCGCAGCTCGTCGCGGTCGAGGAGCCGCAGCGTCGCCCCGCACTCCGCCGCGCCCGCGTGCAGCGTCAGTGGCATGTTGTGCCGCAGCGCCCGCCCGTTCGAAGCGAGCGCCCGCACGCGCGCGTCGACCGCCGTCGCGCCGCGCAGCCAGCCCGGCGCCGTCAGCACCATCCCCCGCCGCACGTCGTCCTTCGCGACGCCCGCGAGGTTCACCGCCGTGCGCGTCCCGGGCTGCGCCCGCTCCACGCTCTCGCGATGCGACTGGAGCCCGCGGACCCGCGCCCGCCGCCCGTCGGGCGCCAGCTCCACCTCGTCGCCCACGTGCAGTTCGCCGTCGAGCAGCGTGCCGGTGACGACCGTCCCGAAGCCGTCGATGGTGAACGCGCGGTCGATCGGCAGCCGCGGCGTCCCGCCGCCCGGGCGCTCCTGCGCGCGCTGCAACGCGAAGTCGAGCGCCGCGACCAGTTCGTCGAGCCCCTCGCGCGTCACGGACGAGCAGGCGACGACCGGCGAGCCGGCGAGCGACGTACCGCGCAGCGCCTCGCGCACGTCATCGGCGACCGCGCCGAGCCACCCGTCGTCCACCAGGTCGCGCTTCGTCAGCGCCACGACCCCGCTGCGGATGTCGAGCAGGTCGAGGATCGCCAGGTGCTCGCGCGTCTGCGGCATCACGCCGTCGTCCGCCGCGACGACGACCAGCGCAACGTCGATGCCCCCCGCGCCCGCCAGCATGTTGCGGATGAAGCGCTCGTGCCCCGGCACGTCGACGATGCTCACGCTCCGCCCGGACGGCAGCGTCGCCCACGCGAAGCCGAGGTCGATCGTCATGCCGCGCGCCTTCTCCTCCGCGAGCCGGTCCGGGTCGATGCCCGTGATCGCCTCGACGAGGAGCGATTTCCCGTGGTCTACGTGCCCGGCCGTGCCGATCGTCGCCATGCGCGCGCGTCTCCTGCGTGTCTGTCGGCGGTGCCTCGATGATACCGGCCGCCGGTACACTCACCGCGATGCCGCATCGCACCGCGCTCGCCGCCTCGCCCGTCTTCCTCGAGCACGACACCGGCGCCCACCCCGAGAACCCCGGACGCCTGCGCGCGGTCCACGCGCTGCTCGACGAAGCCGGGCTCACGCCGAAGCTGCAGCCGCTGGCCTTCGCCCCCGCGACGCCCGACGACCTCGCGCTCGTGCACGATCCGGCGTACGTCGATGCGGTGCGGCGCGCCGCCGAGCGCGGCGGCGGCTGGGCCGACCCCGATACGCTGATCACCCCGCGCTCGTACGACGTCGCGGCTGCCGCCGCCGGCGCGGTCATCGCCGCGGCCGATGCCGTGCTGCGCCGCGACGCGGACGATGCGCTCTGCCTCGTCCGCCCGCCCGGCCACCACGCCGAGCCCGCGCAGGCGATGGGCTTCTGCCTGTTCAACAGCGTCGCCGTCGCCGCCGCGCACGCGCTCGCCCGCCGCGGGCTCGAGCGCGTCGCCGTCGTCGATATCGACGTCCATCACGGCAACGGCACGCAGGACGCCTTCTACGACGACCCGCGCGTCCTCTACGTCTCGACGCACGAGTACCCGTTCTACCCCGGCACCGGCGCGCTCGAGGAGGCGGGCGCCGGCGAGGGCCGCGGCTGCAACATCAACCTGCCGATGCCCGCCGGTTGCGACGACGCCGCGTTCCTGCGCGCGCACGACGAGGTCGTCCTTCCCGCCCTGCGCCGCTACCGCCCGCAGCTCGTGCTCGTCTCCGCCGGCTTCGACGCGCACTTCGCCGACCCGCTCGCCGGCGAGGCACTCAGCGTCGATGGCTACGGCGCCATCGTCGCGCGCCTGATCGACACCGCGCGCGACCTCTGCGACGGCCGCATCGTCTTCGCGCTCGAGGGCGGCTACGACCTCGTCGCCCTGCCCTGGTGCGTGCGCCGGGCGGCGGAGCTGCTGCTCGGCGAGCCACCGGCGCCCGATCCCCTCGGCGCGCGCGAAACCCCGGAACCCGCCGCCTTCGCCCCCATGCTCGCCCGTGCGAAGGCGCTGCACGACCTGACGTAGTCGCGCGAGGCGCACGCAGGGCCGGCCGCGGCTCTCCATCCTCGATGCTCCGTCTTCCGCAGGCACCGGGGCACCGGCGCCCCTCGCGCGGCATGCCCCACCCCGCCGCACTCGCTAGACTCGCCGCATGAGCACCGTCCGTACCCGCTACGCACCCAGCCCCACGGGCGTCCCGCACGTCGGCAACCTGCGCACCGCGCTCTTCTCCTGGCTCGTCGCGCGTCACGCCGGCGGCCAGTTCCTCGTCCGGCTCGAGGACACCGACCGCACGCGCTTCGTGCCGGAGTCCGTCGCCGCGATCAACGAGAGCCTCGACTGGCTCGGGCTCGACCGCGACGAGGGCCCGGACGTCGGCGGGCCGTATGGCCCCTACGTGCAGTCGGAGCGCCTCGGCGGCTACCGCGCCGCCGCCGATCGCCTGATCGCGCAGGGCGATGCGTACGAGTGCTGGTGTTCGTCGCAGCGCCTGGAGCTGGTGCGCGCGGAGCAGGCGCGCCTGAAGCAGCCGCCGCGCTACGACCGCCGCTGCCGCGACGAGGCCGGCCGCGCCCAGGCCCGAAAGGAAGCCGAGGCCGAGGGCCGCGGGCCCGTCGTCCGCTTCCGCACGCCGGAGTCGGGCGAGGTCACGTTCCACGACGCCATCCACGGCGACATGACGTTCGATGTCGCCACGCTCGATGATTTCGTCCTGCTCAAGTCCGACGGCTTCCCCGTCTACCACCTGGGCTACATCGTCGATGACGACGCGATGAAGATCACCCACGTGCTCCGCGGCGACGAGTGGATCCCGTCGGCGCCGCGCCACATGCTCATCTACCGCGCGCTCGGCATCGACCCGCCGGTGATCGCGCACGTGCCGCGCATCCTCGGCCCGGACGGGCAGAAGCTGAGCAAGCGCCACGGCGCGACGAGCGTCTTCGAGTACCGCGACCAGGGCTACCTGCCCGATGCGCTCGTGAACTTCCTCGCCCTCATCGGCTGGTCGCTCGACGACAAGACGGAGATCATGTCGCGCGAGGAGCTGGTCCGGAACTTCACGCTCGACCGCGTCGTGAAAAACCCTGGCGTGTTCAACATCGACAAGCTCACGTGGATGAACGGCGTCTACATCCGCGAGATGCCCGAAGACGAGCTGACGCGCCTCTTCGCAGAGCGCCTCGATGCCGACCTCCCGGCCTCCGTCGCGCGCCCGGTCGACCGAGCGCTCGTCCGCCGCATCGTCCCCCTGGTCCGCGAGCGCGTGAAGCTCCTCTCCGAGGTCGTCGACTACTGTGACTTCTTCTTCGTCCCCGAGCTGCACTACACCGCGGACGACCTGCTGGCGAAGGCATACGCCGGCCGCGCGCCGGACGCCGTCGAAGCGCTGCGCCGCACGCGCGCCGTCGTTCAGGCCGCCGAGTGGTCGCACGCCGCGCTCGAGGAGTCGATGCGCGCCCTCGCGTCGGACCTCGGCGTGAAGGCGGGCGATCTCTTCTCGCTCGCTCGCGTCGCGGTCACCGGCAAGCGCGTCAGCCCGCCCCTGTTCGAGACGATGGAGATCCTCGGCCGCGACGCCTGCCTCGCCCGACTCGCCGACGCCGCCGACAAGCTCGGGTAGCCGCGCCCGCCCATCAAACCACCGACGACGAGCTCCGATCGCCGCCACCAGCGCCCGACACTAATCATCAATCGCCAGTCACCAGCGCCCAGCCACCAGCGACCACCGACCGCTAACCACCAGCGACCACCCCGACCTCCCACGGGCCTCCCGTCCCTCCGGCCTTACCGTGCTGCTCGAGGCAGGGGTGCAGGGGGCGCAGCCCCCGCCGGGGGCGCAGCCCCCGCCGGGGGCTTGGGGGTGTCCCCCAA
>DASRHM010000060.1:0-19671 GCA_035650575.1 Dehalococcoidia bacterium
GACGCCGGGGCCGGACACGATCGCGATGCGGCACGTCGCCTTCGCGGTCTCCCGCGACGGTCTCGAAGCCGCCCGCCGGCGCTTCGCCGGGCTGGGCATCGAGGCGCGCGAGGAAGATCACGGCATCTCGCGCTCGCTCTATATCGCCGACCCCGACGGCCACCGCGTCGAAGTCACGACGTACGAGACCTGATCACCATCCCGCCGCGCGCCGGATCGCCTCCGCCGCGGAGCGCGGGTCGTCGGCGCCGCAGACGGCGCTGATCACCGCGACGGCGTCGGCGCCGGCTCCGACCACGTCGCGCACGTTGGTCGCGTCGATCCCACCGATGGCCACCACCGGCACGCGCACCGAAGCGCGCACCTCGCGCAGCCGCTCGATACTCGCCGGGCGCGTCACGTCCTTCGTGCGCGTCGGGAAGATCGCGCCGACGGCGACGTAGTCGGCGCCCGCCGCCTCGGCGCGCCGCGCCTCCGCGACGTTGTTCGTCGACACGCCGATGATCGCCTCGCCGACGACCGTGCGCGCGTCGCCGGGCGCCATGTCGTCCTGCCCCACGTGCACGCCATCGGCGCCAAGCTCCGCGGCCATGCGCGGGTCGTCGTTGACGATGAACAGCGCGGCGCCATCGCGGCACGCGCCCTGGACCGCGCGCGCATCGTCCATCTGCGCGTCCGGCGGCCGCCGCTTGTCGCGCCACTGCACGATCGTCGCGCCGCCGGCGATCGCCGCGCGCGCGACCTCGGCCGGCGCCCGCCCGCGGCAGGCGTCCGGGTCGATGATCACGTACAGCCCGCGGATCGCCCGTCCGGTCACGTGCCGCTCACCCTCCGATCGCGCACAATGCGCGCATGCCCAGCGCCCCGGCCGCGCCGCCCGCCGCCCGCGATGCGGCCGTCCGTCCGCTGGACAACGCCACGATCGCGCTGCTCAGCCTCATCTGGGGCTCGGCGTTTCTCTTCATCGATGTCGTCGTCCGCGAGGTGCCGCCTTCGACCGTCGTCGCCGGACGGCTGACGGTCGCCGGCCTGCTGCTGCTCGCCATCGTAACGGTAACCGGCCGGGGCCTGCCGCCGCGGCGCCTCTGGCCCGTAGTGCTCGCCGTCGCGCTCGTGAACAACCTCGCGCCGTTCACGCTGATCACCTGGGCGCAGGAGCACATCCCCAGCAGCCTCGCCGCGACGCTCAACTCGACGATGCCGCTCTTCACGTTCGTCATCGCCGTGCTGGCGATGACCGAGCGGCCGGACGCGCTGCGTGCCGCCGGGCTCGCGGTCGGCTTCGTCGGCGCCGTCGTGCTCATCGGCCCTGACCTCGGCGACGTCAGCGGATCCGGGCTGCTCGCCGACCTGGCGGTGCTGCTCGCTTCCGTCTGTTACGCGACGGGTACCGTGATCTCGCGGCAACTCATGCGCGGCGAGGCGCTCTCGCTCGCGGCGGGGCAGCACGCCTTCGGCGCGCTGATCGCGGTGCCCGTCGCGCTCGCCGTGAACGGTGCGCCCGACTTCCACATCTCGGCGAAAGCGGCGTCGGCGTGGGTGGCCCTCGGCGTCGGTCCGACGGCGGCCGCGTACGTGCTGTTCTTCTGGCTCATCCAGCGCGTGACGGCGACGCAGGTCTCGGTCGTCAGCTACCTGATCCCCGTCGTCGCGACGGTGCTCGGCTGGCTCGTGCTCGACGAAACCGTCGGCCCGAATCTCATCCTCGGCCTGGCGCTGGTCCTCGTCGGCATGTCGGGCGTGAACGGGAACGCGGCGACGCTCTGGCGGCGCGTGCGCGGGACGGCGCCCCCGCCCGTCACGCACGCGTGAGTCCGGACGCCGCCGCTTCGTCGAGCAGCCAGAGGACGTCGTCGTGATCGCGGAGCCACGAGGCGGGCACCTCCGCCGTCTGCGGCCCCTCGATCGCCGCGCGCACGATCGCCGCCTTCGACGCGCCGTGCGCCAGCACCAGCAGCGCGCGCGCTTCGAGCAGGTCGGCGATGCCGAGCGTCATCGCCCGGCGCGGCACGGCGGCGAGCGACCCGAAGTTCTCGGCGTGCGCGCGACGCGACGTCTCCGTCAGCTCGACCGCGCGCGCGCGGCTGTCGCGCCGCGACCCCGGCTCGTTGAACGCGAGGTGCCCGTTTTCGCCGACGCCGAGCAGGCAGAGGGCGAGCCCGCCCGCCGTCGCGAGCCGCGCGGCGAACGCCTCGATCTCGTGCTGCGGGTCCGGCGCCGATGCTTCGGGCACGTGCAGCGCGCGCAGCGGCACGCGCAGGTGGCGCGCGTACCACCAGCGGTTCGTCCCCGGCGCATCCGCGGCGACGCCGGCGAATTCGTCGATGGCCCAGCCCGTGGCGCCGTGCAGCGCACAGTCGCCGGCATCGCTTCGCCGCGCCAGCTCGGCGTACGTCTCGACCGGCGTCGTGCCGGTCGGCAGCCCGAGCGCGGCGCCGGGCTCGGCGTGCAGCAGGGCGCAGACGGCGTCCGCGGCCTCGACGGCCAGCGCGGCGGCGTCGCGCGTCACGCGGATGCGCATCGGCGGCATCGTAGCCCATCGCCCCCGCATTGACCCTACGCCGCGCCGCGCGCATCATGCCGCATCACGCGCAATGTGGCAGGAGGCGCCATGGCGAAGCGGTTGGGCATCCAGGTCGGGTTCGCGGGCGGCCCCGCCGAGCGCGAGGACGTCGTCGAGCGCGTGAAGATCGCCGATGACCTCGGCGTCGAGTCGTGCTGGGTTGCCGAGGCGTGGGGTCGCGACGCCTTCAGCATGCTCACGCAGCTCGCGCTCGCGACGAACAAGATCCAGCTCGGCACCGCCATCGTCAACGTCTTCAGCCGCACGCCCGCCGTCCTCGCGATGACGTTCGGCACGCTCGACGAGCTGTCGGGCGGGCGCGCGGTCATCGGTCTCGGCTCGTCCGGCGCGAACGTGATCGAACACTGGCACGGCGTGCCGTTCGAGAAGCCCGCGACGCGCCTGCGCGAGTACATCGAGATCATCGACATGATCATGCGGCGCGAGAAGCTGATGTACGACGGCAAGGTCTTCCATCTCCAGCGTGGCTTCACGATGCAGTTCCCTTCGTTTCGCGAGCACATCCCGACGTACATCGCCTCGATCACGCCGAAGAGCATGGTGCAGACGGGCGAGATCGCCGACGGCTGGATCCCGATCTACTGGCCGAAGGACAAGATCAAGGAGGGCGTCGAGACCGTGATGGAGGGCGCCCGCAAGCGCGGCAAATCGCGCGCCGACATCACCGTCGCCCCCTCGACCGTCATGCAGATCACGGACGCCGGCAGCGATGAGCAGATCCGCATGCAGGCGCGCGCGCCAATCGCCTTCTACGTCGGCCGCATGGGCACCTTCTACTACGAGATGCTGATCCGCAACGGCTTCGAGGAGGAGGTCGCGAAGATCCGCGCCGCCTGGGAAGCGCGCGACGCGAAGGCCGCGGCGGCCGCCGTCTCCGACCGCATGCTCGACCAGACCGCGGTCGTGGGCCCGCTCGAGCGCTGCGCCGAGGAGCTCGACGAGCGCCGCGCGCTCGGCGTCGACGTGCCGCTCATCGGCATGCCCGGCCGCGACGCCGCGGAGACCGGCCGCATCCTCGAAGCGCTGCTGAAGTAGCGCGGCGGATGCGCGCGCGGCGCGTCCGCGCGATACTCTCCACATGCCCGCGCCGGTGCAGCCGCCGATCGAGCCGATGCTCGCGCGCCTCGAACCGAGCATCCCGGAAGGCGACGGCTGGCTCTACGAGCCGAAGTGGGACGGCTTCCGCGCGGTCGTCTTCGCGTCGGACGGCGACGTCTATATCCAGAGCCGCGACCTGAAGCCGCTGAATCGCTACTTCCCGGAGCTCGCGCGCGGCCTCGTCGAAGCGCTGCCGGCGCCGATCGTGCTCGACGGCGAGGTCGTGATCATGACCGACCACGGCCTCGACTTCGATGCGCTGCAGATGCGCATCCACCCGGCGGAATCGCGCGTTCGCAAGCTCGCCGCGGAGACGCCCGCGTCGTTCGTCGCCTTCGACCTCCTCGCGCACGGCGCTGACGACCTGCGCAGTACGCTCTTCGCGGAGCGCCGCGCGCGGCTCGAGCGCGCGCTCGCGCGCGTCGGCGCGCCCGCGTACCTCACGCCGGCGACGCGCGACCGCGACCTGGCGCAGGACTGGTTCGAGCGCTTCGAGGGCGCCGGGCTCGACGGCGTCGTCGCGAAGCGGCTCGACGGCACGTACCAGCCCGGCGTGCGCGCGATGATCAAGGTGAAGCACCTGCGCACCGTCGATTGCGTCGTCGGCGGCTTCCGCTGGAACAAGGGCGAGGAAGGGCGTTCGGTCGGCTCGCTGCTGCTCGGGCTGTACGACGACGCGGGGGTGCTGCATCACGTGGGCCACACATCGAGCTTCAAGGCTGCGGAGAAGCGCGCGCTCGTCGAGACGCTGGCGCCGTACCGCACGGACGATGAGGACGTCGGCTTCGGGCAGGGGCGAACGCCGGGCGGCCCAAGCCGATGGACGCAGGGCCGCGACATGAGCTGGCAGCGCCTGCGCCCGGAGCTGGTCTGCGAAGTGACGTTCGATTACCTGCAGGGTGATCGTTTCCGGCACGCCGCGACGTTCCGGCGCTGGCGTCCCGACAAGCCGCCGCGCGCCTGCACCTTCGACCAGATCGCGACGACGGTGCCGTTCGAGTTGGAGCAGGTCTTCCGCGCCGGCTAGCGCCGCAGGCGCCGCGCCCCACCCTGCGTCAGCGCTTCTTGCGCCGGCTCGGCTGGACGCGCGGGGGCTCTCCGTCGGCCTTCGGGAACTGCGGCGGCCACGGGGCATCGCCTTCCCCGGCGCGCTCGTCGCGCGCCACCATCTCGAGCAGCGGCTCGAGCGAGTACGCGACGTCGTCGATGCCCGCGCCGGGATCGCCGATCGCCGCGAAGCGCGCCGGCACCGTCGCGACCGTGAACGCCGCCGGGTCCACGTCTGCGACCTCGTCCCATGACAGTGGCGTCGACACGCGCGCGTCCGGCGTCGGGCGCACCGAGTACGCGGATGCGACGGTGCGGTCGCGCGCGTTCTGGTTGTAGTCGATGAACACGCCGTGCCGCTCTTCCTTCCACCACGCGGTCGTCGCGATGGCAGGGATCCGACGGGCGACCTCGCGGCCCAGCGCGAGCGCGCAGCGGCGCACGTCGGTGAAGGTCCAGTGCGGCTCGATGCGCACGTTGATGTGGATGCCGCGCGACCCGGACGTCTTCGGAAAGCCGCGCATCCCCAGCGACTCCAGCACGTCACGCACGCAGAGCGCCACCTCGCGCACCTGCGCGAACGTGGCCTCGGGCGTCGGGTCGAGGTCCACGCGCAGCTCATCGGGATGGTCGACGTCGTCCGCGCGCACCGGCCACGGGTTGAGGTCGATGCAGCCGAGGTTCACCACCCACGCAAGGTCCGCCGGCTCATCGCAGACGACGAGGTCGGCGCTGCGGCCGCTCGGAAACGTGATCAGCGCCGTCTCGATCCATGGCGGACGGCCGGCGGGCGCGCGCTTCTGGAAGAACGGCTCTGCGTCCGCGCCGTTCGGGAAGCGCTTCAGCACCATGGGCCGCTTGAACACCCCGCGCAGCGCGCCATCGGCGACGGCGAGGTAGTAGTTCACCAGGTCGAGCTTCGTGTGCCCGGCTGCAGGGAAGAACACCTTCTCGGGGTTCGTCACCTGCACCGTGCGGCCGCCCGCCTCGACCTCAACACTGCGCGTCGGCATGCCTATGAGGGTAGCCGAGCGGGGCGCGCCGCAGCCCGCGCACGACCGCCCGCGACGGCGTCGCGCGGGCCGTCAGGCGGCGCCCGACGAATCTGATCAATGCCTCTCCCAGATTCCTTGACACTACCGGGGGCCGATGTTAGATTCCGCTTGAAACGGGATTCACAAATAGCGATCCGCAGCCCAGCCGGCCTTAAACCCGCGCTGGGCGTTATGCCGCGCCGGAGGTCGTTGCCCGTGTTGCTTTCCGTCCAGCTTCCGGTGCCCTGGGCCCCCGACGCGCTCGAGCTCGTCTACGTCCTCGCGACGATGTTCATCTCCCTGGGCATCATGGTCGCGTTCGGCGCCTGGTGGTCACGGTAGGCAGGGGAGGCAGCCCATGGCGATGAGCGAACAGCCCAAGAGTCCCGGCTTTGGGGACTGGCTCTACGACAAGCTGTTCCACAACTACATCTGGAGTTCGATTTTCCGCTCGGGCTACCCGAACACCCCGCGGAACCAGATGCTGGCCATCGCCACCAACGTCTTCCTGCACCTCCATCCGACCCGCATCCACAAGACGCACGTCAAGATCACGCACACGTACTGCCTCGGCGGCCTCAGCTTCTTTATGTTCCTGGGGCTCACCGTCACCGGCGTGATGCTGATGTTCTACTACGTGCCGTCCGTCGACCGCGCGTTCACCGACGTGCAGAACCTCGAGACGAACGTGCGCTTCGGCATGCTCATCCGCAACCTGCACCGCTGGATGGCGCACGCGATGGTGCTGACCGTGCTCCTGCACATGATGCGCGTCTTCTACACCGGCGCCTACAAGCCGCCGCGCGAGTACAACTGGGTCGTCGGCGTCATCCTGCTGGTGCTGACGCTCCTGCTCTCGTTCACCGGCTACCTGCTGCCGTGGGACCAACTGGCGCTCTGGGCGATCACCGTCGGCACGAACATTGCCGGTGCGGCGCCGATCCTCGGCGGCCAATCGCGGTTCGTGCTCATCGGCGGCTTCGAGGTCGGCCCGAACGCGCTGATCCGCTTCTATACGCTGCACGTCATCGCGCTGCCGCTGCTGGCCGCCATCTTCATGTCGGTGCACTTCTGGCGCATCCGCCGTGACGGCGGCCTCGCGCGGCCGCTCTAGTCGGAGGGAGCACGATGGCCGTAGCCACTCCTGCAGCCGGCGGCGTCCGCGAGACCGTCCGCCAGAAGCGCGAGCGCGACCAGGAAGTCCTGGTCTGGCCGGACCTCGTCTTCGTCGAGTTCATCTGCGCCGTGCTGTTCACGGTCACGTTCGTCATCCTCTCGGCGCTCTTCAACGCGCCGCTCCTGAACCAGGCGAACTCGAACATCACGCCGAACCCATCGAAGGCGCCCTGGTACTTCATGAACCTGCAGGAGCTGCTCCTGCACATGGATAAGGGGCTCGCCGGCGTCATCGTCCCGACGTTCCTGCTCATCGGCCTGATGGTGATCCCCTACATCGACCGCTCGAACGAGGGGCAGGGCACCTGGTTCGGCACGCTCAACTCGGTGCGCATCACCGCCTTCAGCTTCGTCTACTCGTCGGTCTGGATCACCTGGCTCGTGCTCTGGGACGACGGCGCGCACGTGCGCGTCTACCAGCACCTCCCGGTGCTCTGGGGCAGCGACCGGCGCCTCGAATGGCTCGGCAACAAGAACCCGTTCGATGGCTGGCCCGTCGAAGGCGCGCTGAAGCCGATCTGGGACTTCATCTTCCTCCAGAACCGGCTGGCGATGCGCGATTCGTGGCACTGGAGCCTGCCCGTGCCCGGGCAGCCCGGCTCCGGCCCCCACGATGGCCGGCTCGACTGGCCGCAGGACTTCACGCACATCCCGCTGCCGCTCAACGGCACGTGGATCTGGCACTGGGGCGACCCGGGGTGGATGCCCGGCTGGCTGCGCCGCGTCTACCCCTACAACGGCCATCTCAGCCTGCCGGCGATCCTCGCCGAGTACGTCGTCCCGATCATCGCGATGGTTGGCCTGCCGCTGCTCATGATCTTCATCCTCAAGAAGCTCGGCTGGGCGCACACGATGCGCGACAACGTGATCGCCATCTTCACCGGCTTCATTCTCGTCTACTTCGCGCTCACCATCATCGGCGCGGCGTTCCGCGGACGCGGCCAGGAGCTCGTGCCGCCGAACCACGTGCCGAACCTCGATGACGACCCGAGCATTCAGCGGCAAGTCCCGCAACCGCCGCAATTCGTACTCCTCGATAGGAGGACTGGCGACACATGGCAGACGTAGACGAAGGACAGGCGCAGGAAGCGGAGGATCGCGAGGAGCGCGGCGACGCGGCGGCGCGCCAGGCCGAGAAGCCGGCGGCCGAGAAGTCGGTCGTCGCCACGCCCGCCCCGCGCGGCGGCGGGCGCGCGATGGCGACGGCCGGCGGCCATGCGGTCGTCGTCGCCGAGCCGCGCGCCGTCGGACCGGCGCTGCCGCAGGTCTCGCGCCGCGGCGTGCTGCGCATCGCCTTCTGGACTGGCATGGGGGCGATGCTCGTCGGCATCGTCGCCACGATCATCAACTCCCTCTACCCGCGGCACGTCACCGGATTCGGCGGGAAGGTGTTCGTCGGCACCGTTGACCAGCTCGAGCCGGGGAAGAAGATCCACAACCTCGACGCGAAGGCCTGGATCGTGCGCTTCGACGACGAGCAGGCGCGCCGCAACCCGCCGGCGCAGGCGGGCATGATCATGGCCCTCTACCACAAGTGCGTGCACCTCGGCTGCACGGTGCCGTACCGGCCCGAGTTCGTCTGGGAGGACCCGCGCAACAACGAGACGTACCAGGGCTGGTTCCGCTGCCCCTGCCACGGTTCCACGTACAGCGACGCCGGCGTGCGCGTCTTCGGGCCCGCGCCGCGCTCGCTCGACACCTTCGCGCTGACGATCGATGGCGGGAAGATGACCGTCGATACCGGCAAGATCAAGCCAGGCAACCCGGACAACCCGTCACGGGCGATCCCGCCCGCGTAGCGATGCCCAAGACCGTCGGCCGGCGCGAAGCTGAAGGGTCCCGATGAACACGAGCAAGCAGATCAACATCATGGTGCTGCTGGTCTTCGCCGCGATCATCGCGACCGGCGCGTACACCATCTGGGACCCCCACCGCGCGAGCGATGCCCGCGCCACCCAGCTCGAGAAGACCGTCGACCGCGGCGCCTACCTGTTCGCGCAGAACTGCCGCACGTGCCACGGCGACCGTGGCGAAGGCGGCAGCGCCGCGAACCGGCTCTCGCTGGCGCCGCCGCTGAACCGCCCCGACCTGCAGGGCAAGCCGGCCGCCGACCAGCCCGCGGACCCGACGACCAAGGCGCAGCAGTTTAAGTTCATCGTCAACACGATCACCTGCGGCCGCGTCGGTAAGGCGATGCCGACCTGGGGCCAGTCCCAGGGCGGCCCGCTGAGCGATACCCAGATCCGGCAGCTCGCCACGTTCATCACCGAAGGCACCGCCTGGGATACCGCCGCCGAGTTCGCCGCCCACACCGATGATGCGAACCACCTGACCTTGACGGCCGCGGTCAGCGCCACGGACACGACGCTCTCCCTCAGCGACGTGAAGGTGCTCGGCAAGGGGACCTACCTGCGTATCGATGACGAGCTGATGGTGGTCACGGCGGTCGACGCGAAGGCCGGGACCGTCACCGTCGACCGCAAGCAGGGCAGTACGAAGGCGGCGGCGCACGACGCCGGGGCGTCGGTGCTCACCGTGCCGCCGTTGGTGAAGCCGGAGGACGCCGCCATCACGCAGCCGGCCTGCGGCCAGAACCTGCCGCCGGTCGTGCCGACGCCGGCGCCCGGTTCCGAGACCCCGCAGACCCAGCTCGAGATCACGGCGCAGGGCATCGCCTTCGACAAGTCGAAGCTGCTCGCCGTCGCGAACCAGCCGCTGACGCTGACGTTCAACAACAACGACGCCGGCACCCCGCACAACATCCACTTCTTCCAGGGGACGGACGCGACCGGGACGAGTGTGGCGCAAACGGACATCCAGAACGGCGTGGTCACCGAGACGCTGAACTTCGGTCCGCTCGCGCCCGGCGACTACTACTACCAGTGCGACGTGCATCCGAACATGTTCGGGACGCTGACGGCGCAGTGAGCGGCGCTTGACGCGCGAAACGCGCGGTTCCTAGACTTGATCGCGCAGGACGCGTGTGGAACGCGTCCTGCCGCATCTAGAGCGATACGGGAGGTGGGCGTTGGCGAACCAGGTGGGCAAGCGGTACCAGTGCACCAAGTGCAACTCGGAGATGATCGTGACGAAGGCCGGTGACGGCCAGCTCGGCTGCTGCGGCCAGCCGATGCAGCAGAAGAACTAGGAGCGCCACCCCCATGCCCAACCAGCTCGGCAAACGCTTCCAGTGCGAGAACTGCGGCACAGAGGTGCTCTGCATCAAGCCCGGCGATGGCCAGGTCGAGTGCTGCGGCGTCCCGATGCAGCTCCAGCAGCCGAAGGTGCTCCCCTCCGCCGACTGAGCCACCCACACGATTGATAGCGCGCGGCGGCCCTGCCTGGCCGCCGCGTCCTCATGCGCGGCCGGACCGGGTCCGCGCTCCCGCCAGGGAGCCTCCCGCGCCGCGGGGTCCCATCTCCTTACCTCATGGCCGCCGCGCCGGCGTGCCATACTTCGCCCAGCAGAGGTGATGCCATGCGGCGCGCCGCGTCCTTCGCACTTGTCTGCGCGTGCGCGACCGCTCTCGCCGCGGCGGCCTGCGGTGGCGGCTCGGACTCGCGTCCGGATGACGGCGCTCGGCCGACCGCGGCGTCCTCCTCCCTCGCGCGCAGCAGTCGCACGGTCGTCCCCGACGTGACCTTACAGCCGGTGACGCCCCAGCCGGCCGCCGCCGCCGGACGCGGCGACTGCCCCGACCGGTGGTCCGGGTACGTGACGGCGTCGGGCGCGCTGTCGTTCTGCTTCCCGCCGTCGTGGCGGCTCGGGGCGGTCAGGCCAGCGGGAGCCTCAGAGGCCTACGCGCTGAGCGACCCCGAAAACGGCACGTTCATCACGCTGAGCATCCTCGATGCGACGCCGCTCACGAGCGGCGCAGCGGCCGACTTTCAGGCGCTGTGCAACACCTTCGCCGCGGCAGCGGGGATCACCTACTCCGTCGAGGCCCTCCAGTTGCAGGCCCTGAGCGGGTCGAGTTGTCTCGGCCACGGCGACGCCGGCGATGACGGCATCGACCCGGTGGTGGGCTACGTCGATCTGCCGGACGGGAAGCACCTGCAGGTCGAGGTCACCAAGAGCTCGGCGGGATTCAACGTGCGCCAGTCCGTCGTGGCCGTGCTGAAGACCGTGCAGGCGAGATGAGGCCGGGGGCACGTCTTGACCGGCCTGTTATGCATCCGATAGACTGCCGCCCGTATAGAAGGCGTTGATGCGCGGTAGTAGGCCCGCGATGCGCCTCCAGCGAGCCGGCGGCGGTGCAAGCCGGCAGGACGGCGGGCCGAACTCAGCGCGGAGCCGTCGGGGTGAGCCGAATCGGTTAGCCCCGGCCGGGTCGCGACCGTTATCGCGCTCCGAGAGGCCGTCCACTGGGCGGCAAGAAGGGTGGCACCGCGGGCCTCGATCCCGTCCCTTTGCGGACGGGATTTTTTCTTTCCCGCGGCGCCTCGAGGGCTGATGAAACGCACGCCCACCACCATGCACCCCACGCTGGAGGTCGCACCGGCCTCGGCGATGCCACGCGCCCGCACGAACCCGTGCGCGCCGGCGCGCGGCCGCCGCGGCCGCGACGTAGCGCCCCTCCTTCGGGCAGGATCATCGCTTCCCCTCATCGAAGCGCTGCTTCTCCTGCTGTAACGTCCCCTCGCCGCCGCCGCGAGCCGGCGGTCCGGACGGAGGGGACGCACCAGACACGACATAACGAACGCCTGCGTGCGGGCGAGGACGAGGAGAGGACCGACATGCCAAAGCTCAATGGCGCCGAGATCGTGATGGAATGCCTCCGCAAGGAAGGCGTGGACCTGATCTTCGGCTACCCCGGCGGGGCGAACCTGCCGATGTACGACGCCCTGCACAAGTACCCCGACATCCGCCACGTGCTCGTCCGCCACGAGCAGGGTGCCGCGCACGCCGCCGATGCCTACGCGCGCGTGAGCGGCAAGCCCGGCGTCGTCTGGGCGACGTCTGGCCCCGGCGCCACGAACCTCGTCACGGGCATCGCCAATGCCTGGATGGACTCCGTGCCGCTCGTCTGCATCACCGGCGCGGTCGTCTCGTGGCTGATCGGCCGCGATGGCTTCCAGGAAGCGGACATCACCGGCATCACCATCCCGATCACCAAGCACAACACGCTCGTGCTCGACGTCGAGGACATCGCGCCGGCGATCGCGGAGGCGTTCCAGATCGCCACGACGGGCCGTCCCGGCCCGGTGCTCGTCGACATCCCGCGCGACGTGCAGCAGCAGCTCGCGGAGTTCGAGTACCCGGACAAGGTGGACCTGCCCGGGTATCAGCCGACCGTCGTCGGCCACCCCCAGCAGGTGAAAAAGGCGGCGCAGCTCATCGCCGAGGCGGAGCGCCCGCTGATCCTCGCCGGCCACGGCGTGGTCATCTCGCGCGCGGCTGACGAGCTGCGCGAGGTGGCCGAGAAGGCCCAGATCCCGGTGATCACCACGCTGCTCGGGCTCGGCGGCTTCCCCGGCTCGCACGAGCTGAACCAGGGCATGCCCGGCATGCACGGCATGTACTGGAACAACATCGCCATCCAGGAGTGCGACCTGCTGATCGGGGTCGGCATGCGCTTCGACGACCGCGTGACGGGCTCGCTCAAGCACTTCGCGCCGAACGCGAAGATCGTGCACATCG
This sequence comes from Dehalococcoidia bacterium, assembly GCA_035650575.1. Taxonomy (GTDB): domain Bacteria; phylum Chloroflexota; class Dehalococcoidia; order DSTF01; family JACRBR01; genus DASRHM01. The sequence continues at coordinate 12,581 of DASRHM010000060.1, forward strand.
ATATCGACCCGGCGGAGATCGGCAAGAACGTGAAGACGATGGTGCCGATCGTCGGCGACGTGAGGAACGTGCTGCAGCAGCTCATCCCGCACCTGCAGCCCGCCCGGCACGACGCCTGGCGCGCGCGCCTCGCCGAGCTGCGCCGCGACCATCCGTCGATCGCCATCCCGGAGACGTCGCGCCTGCTGCCGCAGTACGTGATCAAGAAGATCTACGAGCTCTCCGGCCCGAAGGCCTACTACGCGACCGGCGTCGGGCAGCACCAGATGTGGGCGGCGCAGCACTTCTGGAGCGACAACCCGTACTCGTTCGTCACATCCGGCGGCCTCGGCACGATGGGCTTCGAGGTGCCGGCGGCGATCGGCGTGCAGTTCGCGCGCCCGCACGACACCGTCTGGGCGATCTGCGGCGACGGCGGCTTCCAGATGACGATGGAGGAGCTCGCGCTCTGCACCGAGTACGAGCTGCCGGTGAAGTTCGCCATCATCAACAACAACTATCTGGGCATGGTGCGCCAGTGGCAGGACGCCTTCTACGCCGGCAACAAGCAGTCGGTGCGCATGTTCCAGCCCGACTTCGTGAAGCTGGCCGAGGCCATGGGCATCACCGGCCTGCGCGTCAGCGACAAGGCGCAGGTCGACGCCTCGATCGAGGCGGCGCTGCAGCACCCGGGCGCCGTCCTCATCGACTTCCAGGTCGAGGACGCCGAGGATTGCTACCCGATGATGCCGCCGGGCGTCAGCCTGTCGGACACGATCGACCAGCCGAAGGTCGAGCAGCCGGAGTACGCGCGATGAGCCGGAGATTGCACACGATCGTCGCCCTGGTCGAGAACCGGCCCGGCGTCCTGAACAAGATCGCCAGCAAGTGGCGCCAGCGTGGCTTCAACATCGAGAGCCTGACGGTCGGGCACAGCGAGGTGCCCGGCCTCTCGCGCATGACGTTCACCGTCGATGGCGCCGCGCACGACATCGAGCAGGTCACCAAGCAGCTCTACAAGGTGATCGAGGTGGTGAAGATCACCGACGTCACCGAGCACGAGACCGTCGCCCGCGAGCTGGCGCTGATCAAGGTCGCGGCGACGAAGGACAACCGCAGCGCGATCATCGAGATCGTCGACCTCTTCCGCGCGAAGGTGGTCGATGTCGCAGCCGATGCCGTCGTCGTCGAGGCGACGGGCACCGAGGACAAGATCGACGCGATCGTTGGCATGCTCACGCCGTACGGGCTCAAGGAGCTCGTGCGCACCGGGCGCGTCGCGATGGTGCGCGGCGCCGGCATCACGGTCACGGCCCCCGGCGCGAACGGCGCGGGCCAGCGCTACCGCTCCGCCGGCGAGGGCAAGCCCAGGGTCGGGAGCTTGATCTGACGAACGGACGAACCGGCAACGGCCGTGCCGGGGGTGCAACCCCCTGACGGGGCTCGGGGGTGTCCCCCGGCCGACAACCAATGCTCGAGGGCGGGCGGGCCGCCGAAACTCTCCGGTCCGCCGCACGACGGCGAACTCGCGGGGCGAACGAACGCAAAGGGACGCACATCGACATGCCGCAGATGTACTACGACAAGGACGCTGACCTGTCCCTGCTCAAGGGCAAGACGATCGGCGTCATCGGCTTCGGCAGCCAGGGCCACGCGCACGCCATGAACCTCCGCGACAGCGGCTGCGACGTGATCGTCGGGCTCTACCCCGGCTCCAAGTCGTGGAAGCTCGTCGAGGACGCCGGCCTGCGCGCGGGCAGCGTGCGCGAGGTCGCCGAGCAGGCCGACATCATCATGGTCCTCACGCCCGACCAGGTCGCGCGCGAGGTCTACGAGCAGCACATCGCGGACGGCCTGAAGCCGGGCAACATGCTCATGTGGGCGCACGGCTTCAACGTGCACTACGGGCAGGTGCAGGCGCCGCCCGAGGTCGACGTCACGATGGTCGCGCCGAAGGGCCCGGGCCACCTCGTCCGCCGCGTCTACACCGAGGGCGGCGGCGTGCCGGCGCTCTTCGCCGTGCACCAGAACGCGACCGAGCAGGCGCGCCAGGTCGCGCTCGCCTACGCGAAGGGCATCGGCGCGACGCGCTCCGGCGTGCTGGAGACGACGTTCAAGGAGGAGACCGAGACCGACCTCTTCGGCGAGCAGTCCGTCCTCTGCGGCGGCACGACGTCGCTCGTGAAGGCCGCGTTCGAGACGCTCGTCGAGGCGGGCTACCAGCCGGAGCTCGCGTACTTCGAGTGCATGCACGAGCTGAAGCTGATCGTCGACCTCATGTACGAGGGCGGCATGGAGTACATGCGCTACTCGATCAGCGACACGGCCGAGTACGGCGACTATACGCGCGGCCCGGTCGTCGTCGACGCGCACGTGAAGGAGAACATGAAGGGCGTCCTGCGCCAGATCCAGGACGGCACGTTCGCGCGCGAGTGGATTCTGGAGAACCAGGCCGGGCGCCCGAGCTTCAACGCGCTGCGCCGCCTCAACGCCGAGCATCCGATCGAGGAAGTCGGCGCGGAGCTGCGCGGCATGATGGCCTGGCTCAAGAAGAGCCGCTGAGGGGGCCGATGCGGACCAAGCGCGACGCGATGCTGCACCTGCGGCGCCTCAGGCTTCGCCGGCCCTCGTCCGCCTGAGCGCGGTCGGAGGGCCTGCGGACGAACGAGCATGCTCCGCTTCGGCGAAGACAGGGAGGATCGCATGGACAAGGTCATCATCTTCGATACGTCGCTGCGCGACGGCGAGCAATCGCCCGGCGTAGCGCTCACGACCACCGACAAGCTCGAGATCGCGCACCAGCTCGCGCGCCTCGGCGTCGACGTCATCGAGGCCGGCTTCCCGCGCACGTCGCCCGGCGACTTCCAGGCCGTCGAGACCATCGCACGGGAGGTGCGCAATGCGAGCATCGCCGGCCTCGCGCACGCCAACCCGGACGCCGTCGACGACTGCTGGAACGCCGTCAAGGTCGCCGCGTCGCCGCGCATCCACGTCTTCCTCTCCAGCTCCGACATCCACATCATGCACCAGCTCGTGAAGGACAAGGAGAGCGTGCTCGAGATGGCGCGCACGATGGTCGCGCGCGCGCGGAAGTACTGCCCGGACGTCGAGTTCAGCCCCATGGACGCGACGCGCAGCGACCGCGAGTACGTCTACACCATGCTCGAGCAGTGCATCGCCGCCGGCGCGACGACGGTGAACATCCCCGACACCGTCGGGTACGCGATCCCGGAGGAGTTCGCGCAGTTCATCCGCGACATCCGCAACAACGTGCCCAACATCGACAAGGCGCGCATCTCCGTGCACTGCCACAACGACCTCGGGCTCGCGGTCGCGAACTCCCTCGCGGCCGTGCGTGCCGGCGCGCGGCAGGTCGAGACGTGCGTGAACGGCATCGGCGAGCGCGCCGGCAACGCCGCGCTCGAAGAGGTCGTGATGGCGATCCGCACGCGCCGCGACTTCTTCGGCGTCGAGACCAACATCAACACGAAGGAGCTGTACCGCGCGAGCCGGCTGGTCTCCGACCTCACCGGCATGAGCATCCAGCCGAACAAGGCGATCGTCGGCCCGAACGCCTTCCGCCACCAGTCCGGCATCCACCAGGACGGCATCCTGAAGATGCGCGAGACGTACGAGATCATGGACGCCAACGACATCGGCTGGCCCACGGGCGGCGCCGAGATCATCCTCGGCAAGGTGTCCGGCCGCCACGGCTTCAAGGCCCGCCTCGAGGCGCTTGGCTTCGAGCTCACCGCCGAAGAGCTGTCGCGCGCCTTCATGGCGTTCAAGGAGCTCGCCGACAAGAAGGCCGAGATCGACGACCGCGACCTGGAGGCGCTCGTCGCCGACAAGCTGCGCACGACCGAGGAGACGTACCGGCTCGACTTCGTGCAGGTGAGCTGCGGCGACCATGCGACCCCCACGGCGACCGTGCGCATCATCGCCCCGGACGGCCAGATCCACGCCGATGCGGCGCTCGGCACCGGCCCCGTGGACGCCGTCTACCGCGCGATCAACCGCATCATCAACATCCCGAACGAGCTCACGGAGTTCTCCGTGAAGAGCGTGACGGAGGGCATCGACGCGCAGGGCGAGGTGACGATCCGCATCGAGAGCGACGGCCGCAGCTACGTCGGGCGCGGCGCCGATACGGACATCATCGTCGCCTCCGCCAAAGCGTACATGAACGCGCTGAACCGCCTGCTCGCGATCCAGCGCCGCAAGGACGCGGAGGTGCGCACCAACCCGTAGCGCCGCGCGCGCCACGAGATGGGACAACGTATGGGAAAGACGCTTTCGGAGAAGATCTGGGATAGCCACGTGGTCCGCAGCGAGCAAGGGCAGCCCGACCTGCTCTACATCGACCTGCACCTCGTGCACGAGGTCACGTCGCCGCAGGCGTTCGAGGGCCTGCGCCTTGCCGGGCGCAAGGTTCGCCGCCCCGACCTCACGCTCGCGACCGTCGACCACAACGTGCCGACGAAGGACCGCGACCGTGAGTGGCCCGACCCGCTCTCGACGCAGCAGGTCGCGACACTCGAGCGCAACTGCGAGGAGTTCGGCGTGCCGCTCTTCGGCGTGCGCGACCGCCGCCAGGGCATCGTGCACATCATCGGGCCCGAGCAGGGCCTCACGCAGCCCGGCATGACGATCGTCTGCGGTGACAGCCATACGTCGACGCACGGCGCGTTCGGCGCGCTCGCGTTCGGCATCGGCACCTCCGAGGTGGAGCACGTGCTCGCGACGCAGACGCTCGCGCAGGCCCGACCGAAGACGATGGCGGTCGAAGTCAACGGCGAGCTGCACCCGGGCGTGACGGCGAAGGACGTGATCCTCGCGATCATCGGCCGCATCGGCGTCTCCGGAGGGATCGGCCACGTCATCGAGTACCGCGGCGACGTCATCCGCGCCCTCTCGATGGAGGGCCGCATGACCATCTGCAACATGTCGATCGAGGCGGGCGCCCGCGCCGGCCTCGTCGCGCCCGACGACACGACCTTCGCGTACATGGAGGGCCGCCCCTATGCGCCGAAGGGCGCCGCCTGGGAGCGGGCGCTCGATGGCTGGCGCGCGCTTCCGACGGACCCCGACGCGGCGTTCGAATCGACGGTCGCGCTCGACGGCGCCGAGGTCGTCCCCACCGTGACGTGGGGGACGACGCCCGCGCAGAGCGTGCCCGTCACCGGCCGCGTGCCCGACCCGGAGCAGATGTCCGACCCGCGCGCCCGCGAGCTCGCGCTGCGGTCGCTCGCCTACATGGGCTTGAAGCCCGGCACCGCGATGCAGGACATCGCGCTCGACCGCGTCTTCCTCGGCTCCTGCACGAACGGGCGGATCGAGGACCTGCGCGCCGCCGCGGCGGTCGTGCGCGGCCGCAGGGTCGCGAAGGGCGTCACCGCCATGGTCGTCCCCGGCTCCGGCCTCGTGAAGGCGCAGGCCGAGCAGGAGGGGCTCGACGCGGTGTTCCGCGACGCGGGCTTCGAGTGGCGCGACGCCGGCTGCTCGATGTGCCTGGGCATGAACCCGGACATCCTGCTCCCCGGCGAGCGCTGCGCATCGACCTCGAACCGCAACTTCGAGGGGCGTCAGGGCCCCGGCGGCCGCACGCACCTCGTCAGCCCGCAGATGGCCGCCGCGGCGGCTATCGCGGGGCACTTCGTCGATATTCGCGAGTGGAGGATGGACTGATGGAGCCGTTCCGCCGCGTCCGCGGCAAGGTGATGCCGCTCCCGCGCGCCGACGTCGACACCGACCAGATCATCCCCGCGAAGCACCTGAAGCGCATTGAGCGAACCGGCTTTGGACAGTTCGCGTTCGAGGCGTGGCGCCAGGACCCCGACTTCGTCGCGAACGACCCGCGCTACCGCGACGCGCCGATCCTCGTGACCGGCCCGAACTTCGGCTGCGGGTCGTCGCGCGAGCACGCGCCGTGGGCGCTCCAGGACATGGGGCTGAAGGCGATCATCGCGCCGTCGTTCGCGGATATCTTCCGCAACAACTGCGCGAAGATCGGGCTGCTCACGGTGGTCCTCCCGCAGGAGGACGTCGACCGCATCATCGCCCGCGCGGAGGACCAGCCGGGGTTCGAGGCGGAGGTCGACCTCGAGTCGCAGACGGTATCGCTCGGTGATGGCGTCCCCCGCCACTTCGAGATCGACCCGTTCGTGCGTCACTGCCTGCTGCACGGGCTCGACGACATCAGCCTGACCCTGCAGCACGACGCCGACATCGCTGCGTTCGAGCAGCGCCGCCCCGATCTCATGCCCGTCACAACGGCCGCGGGCGCGTAGGCGCGCACCGGGGTACCGCTTGCGTCATCATCCGGAAGCGACAGGGAGGGGCGCCGATCAAGCGATCGGCGCCCCTCGGTCATTCGCGCTCGGCCGTTCGCCGTCCCGCGGGCAATCGCGCGCCGCGTAACGCCTACGCGCTCGAGTCCCACGCCTGCAGCGTCGCCGTCAGCTCGATGTCCTTCCCGTCGCGATGCACCGTCAGCGTGACCTTGTCGCCGACCTGCTTCGAATCGACGTAGTCGGCCAGGTCCTCAAATGTCCGCATCGGCTGGCCGTCGATCGCCGTGATCACGTCGCCGGTGCCGTTCGCCGACTCCTTCAGGCCAGCATGGTCGGCCGCGCTGCCCGACTCGACGTTGATCACCGCCACGCCGTGGTCCACGCCGGCATCCTGCGCCTCCTGCGGCGTCAGCGTCTCGCCGGAGATGCCCAGCCGCGGGTGCGTGATCGTCTCGCCCTGCGTGAGCTGCGTCATGAAGCGCTTCGGCGTGTTGATCGGCACCGCGTACGCGACGCCCGCGAACGTGTTTCCGCCGGGATTCTCGATCGCCGTGTTGATGCCGATGACCTCGCCCTGCAGGTTGAACAGCGCGCCGCCGGAGTTCCCGGGGTTCACCGCGGTGTCCGTCTGCAGCAGGCCGCGGATCGGCCGGCCGTCGTTCCCCGATGGCAGCGTCCGGTCGAGCCCGCTGATCACGCCCGTCGTGAACGTACCCTCGAGCCCGAACGGGTTGCCGATGGCGGCGACCACGGTGCCCACCTTCACCGCCGACGAATCGCCGAGCTTCGCCGGGTGCAGCTTGCCGGCGTCGGCGTTGA
>DASRHM010000061.1:0-36217 GCA_035650575.1 Dehalococcoidia bacterium
CGCTGGACCAGGTGGGGGCGCGGATCATGGAGTACCACCTCGGCCGCTGCGTGCTCTCGGAGATCGAGTGCGACGAGGACCAGCTCGAGCGGCTGCGCCAGGCGTTGGCGCTCTGGACCAAGTTCGGGCAGCCGGCGCCTGCGATGGCGCTGCCGTACGAGGCGGCCGCCGCAGTCGAATGACTCGGCCCCTGGTGGCGGGCGGGCGGCGTGCGGGCTGAGCGGCTGGAACGCGCCCGCCCAGCAGTCCAGGCGGGCCCGGCGTGCGGTTACCATCGCCAGCGGCCTTCCAGCCCGAGCGCCAGGGAGAAAATGAGAAACGTGCCGATGCCGACGATCACGGCGAGCACGCCCGCGTAGCTCACGGATCGGCTCCACCGCGGCCGCCTCGCCGGTGGCCGTTACCAGGACCGCGCGCGCGGCGCCGCCGGATATGATCGGCGCGTGATCGGCAGGCGTTCGGTGGAGCGCGCGATGCGGACGTACGACCTCTACCTGGAATCCGGCCCGAAGATGCGCAAGACGATGGTGCACGTCCTCGCGCTGACGGGGTGCATCGCGACGGGCGCGACGACGGATGCGGCACTGGCGGCGACGCCCGCGGCAATCCGCGCCTACCTGCGGTTCCTGCACGGGATCGGCGAGCGCGTGGACCCCAACGAGACCTTCGAGACGCGCGTCGCGGAGCACATCACGGAGGGCGAGTGGCTGGGCAACGGCTCGCCGTACCTCGTCTTCGCGCCGGACCTGGAGCCGGCGACGGACGCGCACGTGCGAACGTGCCTTCGCCGCTTCCACGCGCTGCGCGAGACCCTGGCCTCGTGGGCCGAGTCGCGGACGGCGAAGGATCTCGACGCGGCGCCGAAGGGAGGCGGCCGCACGGCGCGCCAGATCCTGCTCCACGTCATGCCTTCGCCGGGCGGCTATCTCTCGCCGGTGATCGGCGGCGCGAAGGGCTTCGCGGCGACGCAGGGCGCCGCCGAGCGGGGAGAGATCAGCATCGCCGCGGGGCTGCGCCGCGTCGACGAGCTGGCGGCCGACGCGTTGCGCCACACGACGCGCGAGCAGCGTTCGGCGGTGATCCATCGCCCGAAGGACGTGCGGACCATGCGCAAGGCGCTGCGCCGGATGCTGGAGCACGACTGGGAGCACCTCGCGGAGCTCGCGCGCCGGGCGGGCGGACCCGGCATCTAGCGGGCCGGGACATCGCACCGCGCATCCGTCCCCGATACGACCTGTTGTCCAGCGTTCCTTCACCTGCCGTGGCGCGCGCTGTCACGTTTCTGTCATGCGCGGCATGGCAGGTTGCAACGGAGAGCCGCCGCAAAAAAAAGTGCCTCGCGGCGGCGAAGGAGGACGCGATGGCGGACGTGGCAGAGAAGCTGATGGCCGCCGCGACGCGCGGCAAGCTCATCGAGTCGGTGATGCGGCTGGCGCAACCGGGGAGCCCGGTAGGCGGGCTGAGCGGGCTGATCCAGCGCCTCGAGTCGAAGGGCATGGGCCGGCAGGCGCAGTCGTGGGTGAGCAAGGGCGAGAACGAGCCGGTGTCGGGTACGCAAGTGCGCGAGGCACTGGGCGACGAGCAGATGCGCGGCATCGCGGCGCGCAGCGGACTGTCCGTGCCGGAGGCGTCGGACGCGATGGCGCAGGTGCTGCCGCAGGCGGTCGACAAGCTCACCGACGACGGGCGGGTGCCCGAAGGGAGCGCGCTCGACGACCGCATCGCGCACCTCGCGAAGCAGTTCCTGGGCCGGTAGCGGGGCAGCGGCGTCGGCCGGCGCGCCGACGCGGCCGATCAGCCGACGGCGGCGAGTTGCGTCGTGCAGAACGCGCAGCGCCGCGCCTTGGCCGGCACCGTGCTCAGGCATTCCGGGCACTCGCGCGTCGGCTCGTCGACCGGGCGCTCCGGCCGGAGCCGCCGCATGAGCGCGTTCACGGGCACGACGACGAGGAAGAACACGACCGCGGCGATGACCAGAAACGAGATGAGCTGGTTGAGGAAGTGCCCGTAGCGAAACGTGCTGTCGTTGATGGTGAAGTCGAGCGCGCCGAAATCCTGCTGGCCGCCGATGGCGGCGATCAGCGGCGTGATGAGATCGGAGACGAGCGCGGTGACGACCGCCCCGAACGCGGCGCCGATGACGACGGCAACGGCGAGGTCGACGACGTTCCCACGGAGGATGAAGTCCCGGAAGTCCTTCAGCACCTGAACCCCCTTTCGTGCTGCCCGCTGGGGCGATGATACCGCCGTGATCGGCGGCCCGACGGCGGATGTCAACCGCGGCAAGCAGTCCGGCGGCGCCTGGCCGGGCTGTCACGGCGACGCACCGGCCGCGTTAGGGATTCTGATGGAGTGCACGCCCGGAGATCGGCTGCGGGCGGGCATCAGAATCGCCCCGGCGATCCGACGATCGTCTCAGGGGAGCAGAGGGGGACAGATGCGCACGTACGAGAGCGACGTGAGGCACGGGCGCCGGCTGACGCGCGTCCTGGAGGATTGCCTCAACATCTTTTCGCAGGACGCCGGCGAGTACGGGTTCATCGGGCTGATCGGCGGCGCGGTGACGTGCATCGTCGTGCTGATCCTGGGGGTCATCGGCGGGCCGGTCGCGTCGCTGCTGCTCGTGCTGGCGGCGGTCGCCGGCACGGTGATCACGCTGGGGACGGCGACGGAGGCCTACCGGCGGGTGGCCGACAACCTGTCGCCGGACTCGGGGCAGGCCCTGGTAGGGGTGATGATGCGGCTCCCGTGGCTTCTGACGCCGTGGCTGCCGCTCGCCGGGGTCGGCGGACTCGTCGCGTTCGCGTTGAGCGGCTGGGGCAGCCAGCTACCGGGCACGCTCAGCCAGGCGATCGCGATGGTCGTGCTCGTGGGCGCCGTGATCTACGCGCTGCAGCGGAGCATGGCGGTGCCGGCGGTGGTGATCGACAGGGCGCGGCCGCGCGACGCGGCTGAGGGCGCGTCGCTGCTCTTCACGCAGATGCCGGCGCGGGTGACGGGCGCGCTGGCGCTGGTGCTGTCGCCGGCGGTGATCTTCGGCGCGATCGCGTTGAGCGCGGGCTTCGGTCCGGTCTCGACGGCGCTCGCGGTGTTGTTCCTTGCGGGGCTGTCGCCCCTCGCGGCGATCGTGCTCGCCGAGATGTACGACGAGGCAGCGCGGTCGGTCGCGCCGGCGGACCGGGCGCACCATGCGGGGCGCGCGCTGGCGGCGAAGCGACGGCAGGGCGCGCGGTAGCTTCAACGACGCCAGCAACGACCGGCCCGGGCGCGTGGTGCGATGCGTGGGATGGTGCGGGCCGGTCGAGGGAAGCAGGCGCCGCGACGTTGTCGTCGCGGCGCCGCTGCGTTACCGGGTTTCGGCGTTCAGGGGCGCGGCGCGCGCGTGCGGCGGCGGCGGACTTCAGCGACGCGCAGCCGGATGAGGGCGCGCTGCAGCGCGGCCTGCGCGGCCGCCAGGTCTTCCCCGGCCTCGCGCCGCTCGAGCGCGAGGCGCGCCCGCTCGCGCGCCCGCTCGGCACGCTCGACGTCGATCTCCTCGGCGTGCTCGGCGGCATCGGCGAGGATCACGACGTGGTCGTTGAGGACCTGGAAGAAGCCGCCGGTGACGGTGAACGGGATCTCCTCGGCGCCGCGCTTGAGGATCAACTCGCCGGGCGCGAGCGTCGTCATGAACGCCGCATGACGCGGGAGCACGGCGAGCTGGCCCTCGATGCCGGGCGCGACCACCTCGTCGATGCCGGTCTCCTGCAGCAGCGTCTTCTCGATGGTGACGATCTCGACGGAAAGCGGCATGCGGGCCGGCGCTAGCCGGCGGCCTCCATCTGCTGCGCCTTTTCGACGGCCTGGTCGATCGTGCCGACGTTGACGAACGCCTGCTCCGGGAGGTTGTCGTGCTTGCCTTCGAGGATCTCCTTGAAGCCGCGGACGGTCTCGCGGATGGGGACGTACTGGCCCGGAATGCCGGTGAAGACCTCGCCCATGAACATCGCCTGACCGAGGAAGCGCTCGATGCGGCGGGCGCGCGCGACCGTCTGCTTGTCCTCGTCGGACAGCTCCTCGACGCCGAGGATGGCGATGATGTCCTGCAGGTCCTTGTAGCGCTGGAGCACGCGCTGCACGCCGCGCGCGGTGTCGAAATGGTCCTGGCCGACGATGTTCGGGTCGAGGATGCGCGAGAACGACGACAGCGGGTCCATCGCCGGGTAGATGGCCTTCTCGAAGATGCCGCGGTCGAGCGCGACGACGGCGTCGAGGTGGCCGAACGTCGTGGCGACGCCCGGGTCCGTGTAGTCGTCGGCGGGGACGTAGATCGCCTGGAACGACGTGATCGAGCCCTTCTTGGTGGTCGTGATGCGCTCCTCGAGCTCGCCCATCTCGGTCGCGAGCGTCGGCTGGTAGCCGACGGCGGAAGGCATGCGGCCGAGCAGCGCCGAGACTTCCATGCCGGCGAGGGTGTAGCGGTAGATGTTGTCGATGAAGAGCAGCACGTCCTGCCCGGACTCGTCGCGGAAGTACTCGGCCATGGTCAGGCCGGTGAGGCCGACGCGGAGGCGCACGCCCGGCGGCTCATTCATCTGTCCGAAGACGAGGACGGTCTTGTCCAGCACGCCGGACTCTTCCATCTCCACCCAGAGGTCGTTGCCCTCGCGCGAGCGCTCGCCGACGCCGGTGAAGACGGAGATGCCGCTGTGCTCGGCGGCGATGTTGCGGATCAGCTCCTTGATGAGCACGGTCTTGCCGACGCCGGCGCCGCCGAAGAGACCGACCTTGCCGCCGCGGACGAGCGGGGCGATGAGGTCCACGACCTTGATGCCGGTCTCCAGGACCTGCACCTGCGTCTCCTGCTCCTCGAACGTCGGGGGCTTGCGGTGGATGGAGGCGGTCTGGTCGTCCGGGACGTCGCCCTTCTTGTCGAGCGGCTGGCCGAGCACGTTGAACAGGCGGCCGAGCGTCTTCGGGCCGACGGGGACGGTGATGGGCGCGCCGGTATCGCGCACCTCCGCGCCGCGGCGGAGCCCGTCGGTCGAGTTCATCGCGAGGCAGCGCACCCAGTTGTTCCCCAGGTACTGCTCGACCTCGGCGACGATCGTCTCGCCGTCCTCCGCGCGGATCTCGACGGCGTTGTAGAGCGCGGGGAGCGCCTCCGCCGGGAACTCGACATCGACGACGGTACCGATGACCTGTGAAACCGTGCCCGTTGCCATGGTGTGCCTCCGCGGCCTGCGTCAGGCCTTCATCGCCTCGACACCGCCGACGATATCGAGGAGTTCTCCCGTGATCTGCTCCTGGCGCGCCTTGTTGTAGACGAGCGTGAGCGTGCCGATCATCTCGTTCGCGGCCTCCGTGGCGTTGCGCATGGCGACCATGCGCGCGGACCACTCGCTGGCCTCCGACTCGAGGACCGCCTGGTAGATGGTCATGTCGACGTAGCGGGGCAGGAGCGACTCAAAGACGCCCTCCGGCCCCGGCTCGTAGATGTAGTCGACTTCCTCCGGCTGCGCGCCTTCGCCCGCGATCTCCTGCGGTTCGATGGGCAGGAGCTGGCGCACGGCGGGCGTCTGCACGGCGGTGTTGACGAAGCGCGGGTAGAGCAGGAAGACGCGGTCCGCGCGCTCCTGCAGGTACTCATCGACGACGATGCGCGAGACCGGCAGCGTGTCGTTGAGCTCCGGGTAGTCCGGCATGGAGAACTCCGCGACGAGCGGCTGGCCGGCGCGGACCACGAAGTCGCGCGCCTTGCGGCCGACGGTGATGAACGACACCGGTGTCTCCTGCTCGAGCGCGAAGGAGGCGGCGCGGCGGCTCATGTTGGACGGCAGGCCGCCCGCAAGGCCGCGATTCGGCCCCATGTAGACGACGAGCGCGTTGCGCGCCGGGCGGGCCGTAAGGAACGGATGCGTCGACTCGGCGTCGCCGCGCTGGCGGGCGAGGGCGCTGAGCACCTCGTGCAGCTTGAGCGCGTAGGGGCGCGCCTGCAGCGCGCGCATCTGCGAGCGGCGCATCTTCGAGCCGGCGACGAGCTCCATCGCCTTCGTCACCTTGGCGATGGAGGTGACGGAGCGGACGCGGCGGCGGATCTGCCTGACGGATGCCATTCGTGCTGCCCGCCCGGCCCCCGACCAGGGGACCGGGGCTCATCTCCCCTTCGTGCTCGCGGGCAGGTCCGGGCCTGCCCTACGCTTCCTTACCGCTTCCGGCGGGCATCCTGCCCGGCCTCCAACGTCTATCCCCTAATACGGCACGGTGCTCTTGAACTCCGTGACGGCCGTGCGGAGTGACTCCTCGATCTCCGGCGAGAGGGTCATCTCCGACATGATCTTCTGCGTGATCTCCGGCTTGTTGCTGCTCATGAAGGCGTGGAACGCCGCCTCGAACGGCTGCACCTTCTCGACGGGCACGTCATCGAGGAAGCCGTTGTTGAGCACCCAGAAGATGGACACCTGCTGGGCCATCGAGAGCGGCTGGTACTGCGGCTGCTTGAGGATCTCCTGCGCGCGCTGGCCGCGCTCGAGCTGGCGGCGGGTGGCGGCGTCGAGGTCGCTCGTGCCGAACTGCGCGAACGCCTGCAGCTCGCGGTACTGGGCCATGTTGATGCGGAGCTGCCCGGCCACCTGCTTCATCGCCTTGCGCTGCGCCGCCGTGCCGACGCGCGACACGGAGATACCGGCGTTGATGGCGGGGCGGATGCCGGCGTTGAACAGGTCGTTCTCGAGGAAGATCTGGCCATCGGTGATGGAGATGACGTTCGTCGGGATGTAGGCGGACACGTCGTTCGCCTGCGTCTCGATGATCGGCAGCGCGGTGATCGAGCCGCCGCCCAGCTCGTCGGAGAGCTTGGCCGCGCGCTCGAGCAGGCGGCTGTGCAGGTAGAAGACGTCGCCGGGGTAGGCCTCGCGGCCGGGCGGGCGGCGGAGCAGGAGCGACACCTGGCGGTAGGCCCAGGCGTGCTTCGACAGGTCGTCGTACACGATGAGGACATCCTTGCCCTGCTCCATCCACTCCTCGGCGATGGCGCAGCCGGCGTACGGCGCCAGGTACTGCAACGCCGCGGACTCGGATGCCGTTGCGGAGACGATGACCGTGTGCTCGAGCGCGCCGAACTTCTCGAGCGTGGCCATCGTTTGCGCCATCTTCGCGGCTTTCTGGCCGATGCCGACGTAGATGCAGATGAGGTCGCCGCCCTTCTGGTTGATGATGGCGTCGATGGCGAGCGCGGTCTTGCCGGTCGAGCGGTCGCCGATGATGAGCTCGCGCTGGCCGCGGCCGATCGGGATCATGCCGTCGATAGCTTTGATGCCGGTCTGCACCGGCGTATCGACCGACTTGCGCGTCGTCACGTCGGGCGCGATGCGCTCGACCGGTCGCGTCTTCGTCGTGGCGATGGGGCCCTTGCCGTCGATGGGCTCGCCGAGCGCGCTGACGACGCGGCCGAGCATGGCGTCGCCGACGGGGACCTGGACGATGCGGCCGGTGGCGCGGACCTCGTCGCCTTCCTTGATGTCGTCGTAGTCGCCGAGCACCATGACGCCGACGCTGTCCTCTTCGAGGTTCAGCGCCAGGCCCATCACGCCGTTCTCGAACTGCACGAGCTCCGACGCGGCGACCTGCGACAGCCCGTGGACACGCGCGATGCCGTCGCCGGCCTCGACGACGGTGCCGACGTTGACGGCCGACACCTCGGCGCCGAACTGCTCGATCTGCTGCTTGATGATGCTGGCGATCTCTTCCGATCGGATGGCCATGTGTTCCTCCGGGTCTCCCCGTGTTCCCTACCGGGCGGCGCCTTCGAGGCTCCGCTTGAGCGCGATCAGGCGCGACTTCGTGCTTCCATCTATCACCTGGTCGCCGATACGGGCGACGACGCCGCCGATGATCGACTCGTCGACGACGGGCGTGACATCGACCCGCTTGCCGGTGATCGTCGAGAGCCGGGCGGCGACGGCCGCGCGCTCGTCGTCGGACAGCGGCACCGCCGTGGTCACGGTTGCGTGGGCGATGCCCTCGCGCTCGTCCAGCAGCTCGCGAAAGACCTGCTGGATGTCGGCGATCAGGTCGAGCTTGTCGCGCGCGTTGAGCAGGCGCACGAGGTTGAGCGCCTGGTCGCTGATCTCGCCGCGCAGTCCCGCTTCGAGCAGCCGCAGCTTCTCGGCGCGGGGCACGCGGGCGCTGCGCAGGATGCGCGCGACGTCGGGCTCGGCGGCGAAGTCCGCGATCGACTGCAAGTCGCCGCTCCAGCGCACGCCGGCGTCCTGCTCGACGGCGAGGTCGAAGACGGCCTGGGCGTAGCGCCGGGCGGAGGGGCTGCGTGCGGGCACTAGTTCGTCTCCCGGAAGCTGGAGCCGGCGAGCGCCTCATCGATCAGGCGGCGGTGCTGGCTGCGGTCGAGCGACGAGTTGATCACCTTCTCGGCGGCGGCGATCGTCAGGTCGGCGAACTCCTTGCGCAGGTCGGCGATGGCGCTGTCGCGCTCGAGCTGGATCTCGTTGCGGGCGCGGGCGAGCGTCGCCTCGGCATCGGCCTGCGCCTGGGCGCGGGCGTCGGCCTGGATGCGGTTCGCGATCTCCTGCGCCTGGGCGACGAGCGCCTGGCCCTCGCGGCGGGCCGCCTCGATCTGCTCCTGCACCTGGCGGTCGGACTCGGCCTGCTTCGACTTCATCTCGTCCGCCGCGGCCAGGCTCTCGCGGATGCGCTCGCGCCGCTCATCGAGCATGCGGGTGATCGGCCCCCAGGCGGCGACGCGCAGCACGACGAGGAGGATCGTGAAGTTCACGATCTGCGCGACGAGCACCGGCAGGTTGATGCCCAGATCGGCGATTCCCAGGACGACCATACGTTACTCCCGGCGCCTCCCGGCGCCTGCGCCTCCTAGAAGACGAAGCCGATCATCACCGCCACGACCAGCGCGTAGATCGCGATGGCCTCGGCGAACGCGATCCCGAGGATCATGTTGGTCTGGATCACGGGCTGCGCCTCCGGGTTGCGGCCGAGCGCTTCCATCGCCTTGCCGGTGAGCATGCCGATCGCGAGCGCCGGCGCGAGGCCGCCAAGCCCGATGGCGATGCCGGCGCCGATGTACTTGAGGCCGGTGTCGGTGAAGGCCAGCAGCGGCAAGAGTGCTGAGATGTCCAAGTCGTGTCTCCTCCTTCTTCGCCCGCGCGTCGGGCACCTGTGCGTATCGTTGAACCCGCCCCGCGGGATAGGAACCTCAGTGCAGCGCCGTCACCTCGACCGGCTCGTGCTCGCCGTGCTCCTCGTGGGTGCTGACGGCGAGGACGGCGAAGACGAGCGTCAACATAGCGAACACGAACGCCTGGATGAACCCGACGAAGACCTCGAGCCCGTAGAACGGCAGCGCCACCAGGAAGGGCAGCAGGAACGTCATCACGAGCAGCAGGATCTCGCCGGCGAGCATGTTGCCGAAGAGCCGGAAGGTGAAGCTGATCAGGCGGGCGATCTCGGCGATGAGCTCCAGCACGCCGACGAACATGTTGATTGGGCTGCTGAAGTTGATGAACTTGCCCGCGTACTTGAAGAAGCCGAGGGCGGTGATGCCCCAGAACTCGACGAAGATCATCGCCATGATCGCGATGGAGAGCGGCGAGTTGATGTCCGTATTCATGCTGCGGAAGTAGGGCTTGACGATGCCCAGCTCCTTGTTGTCCTGGTGCAGGTGGTCGATCGCCTCGTCCGCGTAGCCGACGAGACAGGCGGTGCGCTCGTGGTCTCCCGGCGAGCCCGCGCACGTACCCGCCCCGGGGACCGTGACGTGCTCCTTCTTCTCGAGCTGCTCGATGATCGCCAGCGCGCGCTGGCCCTCGATGCACGTGTCGTGCCTGGCCTTGTCCTTCGCCGGGCCGCGGTCGAACGGGTTGCACGGCGCCTCATCGACGTCGAACTCGATCGCCTTCTTGTTCGGGGAGATGAGCGTGATGCCGGCGGTCTTCGACATGACCACGGCTTCCTTGTGGAACTCCTCGGCGTTCACCTTCTCGACGGTGCCGATGGCGTTGAAGAACGGCAGCAGGGCCATCCAGTTGGCGACCCAGATGAACACCAGGATCGTCATGACGACGGGAAAGAAGCGGCGCGCGTTCTTCTCGCCCGCCGCCTGCACGCAGATGTTGTAGAAGGCTTCGACGGCCGCCTCGACGACGTTCTGCAGGCCGCCCGGGATCAGCGAGATGCGCCGCGACAGCATCCACGCGACGATCACCAGCACGATCAGGGTGAGCGTCGAACTGACGTACGTGTTCACGAGCGGGAACGGGCCGATGTCGGCGAGCTTCTCGGCCTTGATCTCGATGATGGGCTTGGGGCTGCGGAAGAACAGGAAGCCCACGGCGAGGAGCACGAGGGCGCCGACGGCGATGAGGATCGTGCGCGGGTTCTTCACTCTCGGTCCTGTTTCTTTCGAGCCTGGCGCGCTTCCCAGCGGCGGATGTCCAGGATCGTGTCCATGAGCATGCGATAGCCGCCATAGAAGGCGGCCACGAGTCCAAGCGCGAGCCCTGCGAGGGTCAGGATTTTTCCGGTATCGAGCGCCTTGTCCAGGTAATACCCGCCGATGGTGCCGCCCGCGATGCACACCGCGACGTACGAGCCGAGCCCGAGAAGCTGGATGGCCGGGGTCAGGCGCTGCACGTCGCCTCCCGCCGTTCGGACTTTGAGAATCCTATCACGAGCGCCGGGGCCGATCAACGTGAATTTCTGCACGAGCGCCCGCCCGCGGCGCCCAGTATGGGCGGCGGCCAATGCTGGGGCAAGTGCTCCGCCGAGCCCGGCGCGATGGCACGGCCGGAGGCGCGACCTGGAGTCCGGGGAGCGGGAGCCGGAGCCGGAAGGCGCTCGCGCGTCGAGCCAGGGCCGGCGGCGCTTCGGCGCGGCGTCGCCTCACCCCACCCCGACGATGCGCGACCGCGGCGCCTAGAACAGCGCGACCGGGTTCACCGGCGAGCCCGTCCCGCCGACGAACGGGAGCGGCGCAAGCGAGAGCATGAACTCGTACCGTCCCTCGGCCGCGCACGCCTCGGCGAGGGGCTGGAGGAGCGAGTTGTCCACGAGGCCGACGCCATAGGCGAAGATCGCGGCGTGCACGCTCCAGGCGAGCCCGTAGGGATTCGGCACGGCATCCATCAGGTCCCACACGAGGAGCGCGACGTCGTGGTCGCGGATGAACTTGAGGCAGGAGGCGTGGAGCCCCGGGCTGGGAGGCGCGTAGCCGCTCCAGTCGGGATGCGCGGCCTGCCACGCCTCGCGCCCGCTGTAGACGACGAGCGCATCGCCCGGGCCCAGCGTGACGCCCTGCGCCTTCGCGATCGCCTCCAGCTCCTCGCCATGGACGGGCGCCTCGAGCGTTACCGACGGCTCGCCGCGGTGCTTCGGGACATCGAGCAGGACGCCGCGCGTGACGATGCCCTCGCGCCAGTGCTCGATGCCGCCGAAGCGGGCGCCGGCGCTCGTCACCTCCTTCTCGGGGTCGCGCCCGTTCCACATCCCGTCGTTGTCCCAGACGTGGCAGAGCGCGTCGAGATGCGTCGTCACGTAGCCGTGGTAGACGAGCCCGTAGTAGTCGACGGCGCCGCCCCCGCGCGGGCCGGGCATCGTGCGGACCCAGTGCTGCGCCGGCATCGGGTTCCCCGGGCCGGGGCGTACGGGCACATCGCGGCTCAGGGAGACGATGCGGCCGCTGCGGACGAGTCCCGCCGCCTGCACCCGCTTCTCGGGCGTGATGAGATTGATCGCGCCGCGCTGGTCGTCGGCGCCCCAGCGGCCCCAGTTGCGGCGCTCTCGCAGGTAGGACGTGACTTCTTCGGCGGTCGGCTCCTGGTAGGTGGTCATCGGGACTCCTCTCGTGCGCCCGGCTCGCCCGACGGACGGCGGCGCAACCGGTAGCCGAGCAGCATCTGCTCGCGGTCCGCGTACGTCACTTCTTCCGGCACCATCGCGCGGGCGAGCGCCGCGCACGACGATTTGGTCATCGCCAGGAGCATCGGGTCCTTCGCCAGCAGCTTCTCGGCGAGCGCGAGCGCGGCGGGCATGAGGGCGGCATCGGGGTAGACATGATTCACGAAGCCCCAGGCCAGCGCGTCCTGCGCCGAGAAGCGGTCGCAGGTCATCACGAGCTCCCTGGTGCGGGCCGGGCCGAGCTCGCGCATCAGGCGGGGCATCGCGTTCCAGGTGAGCGGGAGGCCGGCGTCGAGCTCGGGGATGGAGAACCACGCCGACGCTGCCGCCAGCCGGATGTCGCAGCACGACGCGAAGACGACGGCGCCGCCGATCGCCAGCCCATTGATCGCCGCGATCGTCACCTGGTCCAGGCGCTCGAGGAGGCCGCTCGTGCGCTCGCCGATGCCGACGCGCAGGCGCCGGTCGAGGTCGTTGCGCGGCTGGTCGGGGCGCCGCTCCCGCAGGTCGGCGCCCCCCGAGAACGCGCGCCCAGCGCCGGTCAGGATCACGACGCGCGTCTCGACATCGTCCTGCAGCGCGCGGCAGACCTGCTGCAGTTCTTCGTGCATGCGCAGGTTGATGCCGTTGAGCTTGTCCGGCCGGTTGAGCGTGATCGTCGCGAGGCCGGGCCGCTCGGGGTCGCGCTCGAAGGCGATCGCTTCCACGCGGATCAGGGTAGGCAGCGCGCTCGCTACGGGGTAGACGCAATGCGCGGCATGGCCGACGATGCGGTCGGCGCACCGAGGGCAATACAGGGGGACGCGCCAGCTTTGGCGCTGCGGCGGCGCGAGCGCTCCCGCCGAGGCAGCGGGCCGGGCGCGCCAGCCCCGTCTCGAATGGTGTGCAGGCACCCGGAATGCGCCGTCACGCGCTGGACTCCGGCCGCCGATAACCCTATGGTCGAAACCGCCCCCACTCGCCTGCGCGCCGGGGGCGTTCGCGTAGATATGGACGCGCGCCCGCGGGCGCCCGCTCCGCACCGGATGGCGGACGAGATGACCGGTGAACGGCAATCCGAGCGGACCGAGGCCATCGAGCGCGCCGCGCGCGTGATGGCGGAGGCGCTCGCGCAGGGGCTGATGGAGGCGGAGGTAATCCTCAGCGCCGACCGGGAGAGCCGCGCCCAGCAGATCCCGCCGCAGCTCATCGAGACGCTCGAGCGCTTCAGCTCGGTGCTCGCCCGGCTCGTCGACCACACCGAGCAGCTCGCGGCGCGGATGAGCGAGCTGACCGACGCCGTGACGGCCCTCGCCGAGGCGCGCGCCGCCGCGCCGGGGGCGGCCGCGCCGAAGCCACAGCTCCCGGAGATGGAGCATCCCTACAGCCCCGGCGGCGAGGGCATCGACGTGACGATCGCGAGCGTGCCGGGCTTCCAGGGGCTGATGGAGCTGCAACGCGCGCTCGTGCGGATGCCGCAGGTGCAGAGCGCCGCCGTGCGCAAGTACCAGGACGACGAGGCTGCGATCCAGCTCGTGTTGTCGCAGCCGATGACGGCGTCGGCGATCGCCGGCGGCGTGAGCGGCAGCACCGGCCACCGCATCATCGTCGATGAAGCGCGGCCCGAGACGCTGCGCCTGAAGCTCCGTTTCCTGGACGCGCGGGGCTGACGTACACTCGCTGCCGTGCACCTGCGGCACCTGCAGCTCACCCACTTCCGGAACTACGAGCGGCAGGACCTCGCGCTTCGACCCGGCCCCGTGCTGCTGCTCGGCGCGAACGCGCAGGGCAAGACGAACGTGCTCGAAGCCGCGTTCGTGCTCGCGACAGGCAAATCGCCGCGCACATCGGTCGACGCTGACCTGATCGCCTGGGGCGTGCGCGACGACCCGCAGCCCTTCGCGCGCGTCGCGGGGACAGCGGTCCGGTCCGACGGCGAGGTGACGGTCGAGGTGACCGTCGCCGGGCGGCCGGGCGCGAACGGACTCGTGGCGTCGAAGCGCTTCCGGCTCAACGGCGTCGCGAAGCGCGCGTCAGATGTCGCCGGCGCGATCACGGCGGTGTTCTTCACGACGGACGACATGGAACTGGTCAAGGGCTCGCCGGGCGAGCGCCGCCGCTACCTCGACGTGATGCTCGGGCAGGCGGACCGCGCGTATGGCCGGGCGCTCTCGCGCTACGGGAAGGTGCTGGCGCAACGCAACGCGCTGTTGAAGCGCCTGCAGGAGGGCGCGGGCAAGCCCGACGAACTGCGGTACTGGGACGACGAGCTGGGCGACGAGGCGGGCGTGATCCTGCGCGCGCGGGCGCAGGCGGCGCTGGAGCTGGCGCGCGATGCCGCCGGCGCGCACACGCGGCTGAGCGCCGGCCGCGAGCAGTTCGCGCTGGCCTACGAACCGCGCTTCGTCGCCGGCTGGACGGCGGAGCGGATCGCGTCGGCGGAGCCGACGGAGCTGGCCGCGGCGCTGGTGGACCGGCTCGAGCAGACGCGCGCGCGGGACATCGCCGCCGGCATGACGCTCGTCGGACCGCACCGCGACGACCTGGCGATGACGCTCGGCGGCGCGCCGGTCGCGTCGTACGCGTCGCGCGGGCAGCAGCGCACGGCCGCGCTGGCGCTGCGGCTCGCCGAAGCGCAGTTGCTGCGCGACCGCTCGGGCGAGCGGCCGATACTGCTGCTCGACGACGTGCTCTCCGAACTGGACGAGGAGCGCCGCGAGAGCGTGCTCGGCGCGATCGACGCGGACCAGGCGCTGATCACGAGCGCCGATGCCGACCGCTTCGGCGCCGGGTTCGTCGCGGGCGCGCAGGCGTTCGAGGTGCGGGGAGGCGTCGCGACGCCCCGGGGGTGACGCTTGTCGAGCGCGCGGAGGCGCGCGTACGCTGGACGGGTGCTGCGCAAGCTCGCGACCGCCGGTTTCGCGCTCTCGGCGCCGGGAATCGCGCTCACCGTCGCGCTCGAGCGGATGATCCGCCCGCGGCTGTTCTACAGCGGCGCGTGGCACCCGGAGCCGCCGGGCGCGCTCGGCGTGCCGTACGAGGAGGCGGGCATCGTCACGGCGGACGGCCTGACGCTGCAGGGCTGGTTCTTCCCGGCGCAGCACGCCGGCGGCCGCGCGCCGACGCTGCTGTTCATGCACGGCACCAGCTACAACGCCAGCGACATGTGGCTCACGGAGGAGCGCGTCGCGCAGTTCCGCGAGTTCCTGCGCGACACTGCCTGCAACTTCTTCGTGTTCGACTACCGGGGATTCGGCTGCAACCCCGGCATCCCGACCGAGGAGGGCACAATCGTGGACGCCGCCGGCGCGCTCGCCTGGCTGTACGAGCGGCCGGAGGTCGACCCGGCGTCGATCTTCTTCTACGGCTTCTCCCTCGGGACCGGGATCGCGACGGCGCTGGCCACGCGCGAACCATCGGCGGGGTTGATCCTGCGCGCGCCGTTCACGTCGATCCGCGACATGGCGCTCGACCGCTACCCGCGCCTGCGCTACCTGCTCGCGCTCGCGCCATGGGCGCCGCTCACCAACTACGACACGCTCTCGCGGATCCGGCGGCTCGACCGGCCGCTGCTCGTGATGCACGGCGACAGCGACACGACGGTGCCGGAGCGGATGGGGCAGCAGGTCTTCGAGGCGGCGCCGGAGCCGAAAACCTACGTCTCCTTCCCCGGCTATGGCCACAGCGAGATCGCGAACGAGATGGTCGTGCCGGCGGTGCGCGGCTTCGTCGACCGCGTGCTCGGCCGGCAGGCGGCCGGCGCCGCGGCGGGCTGACTCGCCCGTCGCGCGCGGACCGCGGTACGCTGGGGTGCCATGAGCCTCGACGTGCAACAGCGGCTGGCCGGAGAGGTCGAGCGCGCCATCCCGAAAGGCCGTGGCGGCTGGCGCGAGCGCGACCCGGAGTACCGCGCGCTGCGCAAGCTGGCCGCGCGCAACCGCCGTCATCCGCCGCGGACACCCACCGACGCGCTCCAGCACGTCGCCGACGTGGCGCGCGAGATGACCGACGGCACGTACTGCGCGCTGGCCGTCACCGGCACGGACGACTACGTCGAGGGCTTCATCGTGAGCGGCATGAGCGACGACGAGCTGAAGGCACTGAAGGGGCCGCCGCAGGGGCACGGGCCGCTCGGCACCATGCGGCAGGACGGGCTGCCCGTGCACATCGCGGACCTGCGCGAGCATCAGAAGGCGTTCGGGTTCCCGCCGAAGCACCCGGGCATGCAGGAGCTGCTGGGCGTGCCGATCTTCGCCGGGCCGGAGGTGCGGGGCGCGCTCTACGTGACCGACCGCCGCCGCGGCGGACGATTCACCGAGGCAGACCAGCAGGTGCTGCGCGTCCTGGCGCGACACGCGGGGCTGATCATCGACGCGTCCTGGTACTGATGCGGCTCGCGACGTACCGCCAGCGCACGGCGGGGGCGGACGGCCGCGAGCATCTCGGCATCGTCCTCGGCGACCGCGTCGTCAACCTCTGCGCCGCCGCGCGGGCGTTCGCGTTGCCGGATGTGCACGACGACCTCGCGGGCTTCCTCCACCAGGGCGCGGCGGCGCTCGATGTCGCGCGCGAGGTCGCGGCGCGCTGCACGGACGACGCGACCAAGGGCATCGCGCTCGCCGATGCGCAACTGCTCGCGCCGATCCCGCACCCCGCGCGGAACATGGTGTGTGTGGGGCTGAACTACGCAGAGCACGTCGCGGAGTCGCGCTCGGTCGCCGGCAGCGACGCGCCGAAGTACCCGGTGTTCTTCACCAAGCCGCCGACCTGCGTCATCGGCCCGGACGAGCCGATCCCGTCGCACGCGGCCGTCACGAGCGAGGTGGACTGGGAGGTCGAGCTGGCGGCGGTCATCGGCCGCGAGGGGCGCGACATCGCGGAGGAGCAGGCGCTCGACTACGTCTTCGGCTACACCGTGGCGAACGACGTGACGGCGCGCGACCTGCAGCGCCGCCACGGGCAGTGGTACAAGGGCAAGGGCCTCGATGGCTTCTGTCCGCTCGGTCCGCTCGTTGTGACCGCCGATGAGATTCCGGACCCGCAGGCGCTGACGGTGAGCCTGCGCGTGAACGGCGCCGAGAAGCAGCGCGCGCGCACCACGCAGATGATCTTCAGCGTCGCGCGGCTGATCGCGGAATGGTCGGCCGGCATGACGCTGCTGCCGGGCGACATCCTGTTGACCGGCACGCCGTCGGGCGTGGGCATCGGGCGCAACCCGCCCGAGTTCCTGAAGGCGGGCGACGTGGTCGAAGCTGAGATCGAAGGCATCGGGGTGCTGCGCAATCCCGTGGGGGCGTGATGATCGTCGGCACCGTCCGCGAGCTGAAGAACGAGGAGTTTCGCGTCGGCCTGACGCCCGAGGGCGTGCATGCGCTCGTCGCCGCCGGCCACCGGGTGCTCGTCGAGTCGGGCGCCGGCGGCGGCATCGGCTGCGGGGACGCCGATTACGCGGCGGCCGGGGCGCGCATCGCCGACGCGCGCAGCGTGTGGGCGGAGTCGGACCTTGTCATCAAGGTCAAGGAGCCGCTGGAGGAAGAGCACGCGCTGCTGCGCGACCAGCAGACGCTCTTCACCTACCTGCACCTCGCAGCGCTGCCCGAGCTGACGCGGGCGCTCATCGCGAGCAAGATCACCGCCATCGCGTACGAGACGGTGCAGCTCCCGGACGGTTCGCTGCCGCTGCTGACGCCGATGAGCCAGATCGCCGGGCGCATGGCGACGGAGATCGGCGCGCAGTGGCTGCGCAAGCCGGGCCCGGGGCGCGGCAAGCTGCTCTCCGGCCTGCCCGGCGCGCCGCCGGCGCACGTCGTCGTCCTCGGCGCGGGCACCGTCGCCGAGAACGCGATCGACACGGCGGTCAACCTCGGCGCGCGGGTGACGGTGTTCGACACGCGGATCGACCGGCTGCGGATGGTGCAGCAGCGCTGGTCGGGGCGCGCGACGACGCTGACATCGAGCCCGCTCGCCATCGCCGGCGCGCTGCGCGAGGCGGACATCGTGGTCTGCGCGGTGCTCGTGCCGGGCGCCGCAGCGCCCAAGCTCGTGACGCGCGAGATGGTGCGCGGGATGGCTCCGGGGTCGGTGATCGTGGACGTATCGATCGACCAGGGTGGCGCGTGCGAGACGTCGCGGCCGACGACGCACGACGATCCGGTGTACGTCGAGGAGGGCGTCGTGCACTACTGCGTCGCGAACATGCCGGGCGCGGTTCCGTATACATCGACGTATGCCTTGACGGCGGCGACGCTGCCGTACGTGCTGAAGCTCGCCGAGCTCGGCACGCGACGGGCGCTGCGCAAGGACCCGGCGCTCGCGCGGGGCGTGCTCGTCAGCGAAGGCCACGTGACCCACGAGGCGCTCGCGGAGTCACTCGCGCTGCCGTACGTCCCGCTCGACCGCGCGCTGCCGCCGGACTAGCGCCATGCCGGACTTCGCGCGGCTGAAGCACTACATCCGCGACGTGCCGGACTTCCCGGCGCCCGGCATCCTCTTCCGCGACATCACGCCGCTGCTGTCAGACGCGGAGGCGTTCCGGTACGCGATCGACGGTTTGGCGGCATGGGTGCGCGAGCGCCGGCCGGACGCGATCGTCGCCATCGAGTCGCGCGGCTTCCTGTTCGGCGCGCCGCTCGCCGACCGGCTCGGCGTGCCGTTCGTGCCGGTGCGCAAGCCCGGGAAGCTGCCGGCGGCGCGCATGAGCATCGAGGTCACGCTCGAGTACGGGACGAACCAGCTCGACATCCACGAGGACGCGCTGCGCCACGGGCAGCAGGTCGTCGTCATCGATGACCTGCTCGCGACGGGCGGCACCGCGGCGGGCGCGGCGAAGCTCGTCGAGCTGCTCGGCGCACGCGTGGCCGGTCTCGCGTTCGTCATCGAGCTGGCGGGCCTGGCCGGGCGCGAGCGCCTCGCCGGCTACGACGTCCACGCGCTGCTGCGCTACGACTGACCGGCTGCGCTCGGCGGCCGGTGGCGGGGCGCCCCGCCGGATGCGCGGTCGTCCGCCACGCCTGAATTGAGCGTCTGAGCGGCGCGCCAGCGATGCCGCCGGCCGTACGACGCGCGGAGCGGCGGGGGGCGCTAGTGCCAGGCGCCGTCCGCGTTTACCATCGCCCGCGGACGGCAGAGCCGGTCGAGCGGAGGCGGCGCATGATGGGTCGGGGCACCAGGCCGCGCGACAAGCGCATGCTCATGGTGGTCTCCCACACGCACTGGGACCGCGAGTGGTACCTGCCGTACCAGTCGTTCCGCGTGCGCCTCGTCGGGCTGTTCGACATGCTCATCGAGCTGTTCGACAGCGACCCGGACTACAAGCACTTCATGCTCGACGGGCACACGATCCCGCTCGAGGACTACCTCGAGGTCCGGCCGGAGCGCTTCGAGGACATCGAGCGGCTGGTCAAGGGCGGCAAGCTGCTGGTCGGGCCCTGGTACATCATCCCGGACGAGTTCCTGCCGGGCGGCGAGGCGCTGGTGCGCAACTTCCTGCGCGGGCATCGCGTCGCGCAAATGTTCGGCGACGTGATGAAGGTGGGGTACATCCCCGACCCCTTCGGGCAGATCGCGCACATGCCGGCGATCCTGCGCGGCTTCGGCATCGAGTGCGCGACGATGTGGCGCGGCGCCGACGACTCGCTCAAGACCACGGAGTTCTTCTGGGAGTCGCCCGACGGCAGCAGTGTGCTAACGATCCACAAGCCGAGCGGGTACGGGGTTGCGGCCACGCTGCCCGCGAACCCGAAGGCGCTCCTCGCGCGCATCCAGGCGATTCGCGACGAGCTCGAGCCGCGCGCGACGACGCCGTACCTGCTGGTGATGAACGGCAGCGACCACCTGCCGCCGCAGCCGGAGCTGCCATCGATGCTGCGCACGGCGAACGAGCACCTGGAGGACGCGTTCCTCAAGCACAGCTCGCTGCCGGAAGTGTTCGCGCGCGTGCGGGAGGCGATGGGCACGCGCGCCGGCGACTGGCCGCGGCACCGCGGCGAGTTCCGCAGCGGCCAGCGCGCGCACCTGCTCCCCGGCGTGCTCTCCGCCCGCATGTGGATCAAGCAGGAGAACCAGGCGTGCGAGGACCTGCTCGCGCACTGGGCGGAGCCGTTCTCGATCTGGGCCGATGCGCTCAAGCGCGACATGGGCAGCAAGTGGGAGCAGCCGCTGCCCGTGACGACGCGCCACATGCCGTTCCCGACCGAGGACGCCTCGATCGCCGCGCTGATCGACCGCGCGTGGCGGCACCTGCTCGAGAACCAGCCGCACGACTCGATCTGCGGGTGTTCGGTGGACGGCGTGCACGAGGAGATGCGCCAGCGCTACCAGTGGGTGCGCGAGATCGGCGACGAGATCGTGCGCCAGTCGCTGCGGACCATCGCGGCGCTCGGCCCCGACCATCCGCTCGGCACGATCGCCGTCTTCAACCCGACGCCGCAGCCCGCGACCGCCTACGTGACGGCGACGGTCCCGTGGTCGGCGGAGCAGCCGGTGGTCGCCGTGGTCGGCCCGGACGGCGAGCGCGTCCCCGCCGGCCAGGTCGGCGCGACGCTCGAGGTCGTGGTGCCTGCCGGCGCGATCACCGGCTTCGACCGCACGCGCGCGGAAGTCGGGTTCGTCGCGAAGGACGTGCCGGGCTACGGCTACGCCGTCTACACGCTCGAAGCAGCGCCCGCGCCCGAGGCGCACACGCTCGAATCGCCGGGCGGGCACGCGATCGAGAACGGGCTGTTCCGGGTCGAGGCGGATTCCGGTGACGGCACACTGACCGTCACCGACAAGCGCGACGGACGGGTGCTGCGCGGGCTCAACCGCTTCATCGACGGCGGCGACCGCGGCGACGAGTACAACTACTGCCGCCCGGAGCAGGACCGCCTGATCGACCGGCCGGCCGTGCCGCCGAAGATCCGCGTGACGTCGGCGCCCGGGATGCAGATGCTGACGATCGAGCTGACGTACTTGCTGCCTTCGGGCCTGAGCGCGGGCCGCGGGTCGCGCAGCGATTCGATGTGCGACGAGCGCATCATCACGGAAGTGACGCTGGTCGATGGCCTCGCGCGCATCGACGTGCGCGCCACGGTGTACAACGCGGCGGAGGACCACCGCCTGCGCGCGCACTTCCCGTCGGGCGTGCGCGCGACGGTCTCGAAGGCGGACGAGCACTTCGGCGTCATCCAGCGCCCGCTTGCGGTGCCGGAGTGGGACCCCGCGACGTGGGCGGAGGAGCCGGTGCCGACGTGGCCGCAGAAGGCGTTCGTCAGCGTGGACGACGGCGCGCGCGGGCTCACCATCGCCAACCGGGGCCTGCCGGAGTACGAGGTGCTCGACACGGCGGACGGCGCGGAGATCGCGCTGACGCTGATCCGCTGCGTCGGCTGGCTGTCGCGCGACGACCTGTCGTCGCGGCGGGGCGGCGCCGGGCCGCAGCTTCGGACGCCGGGCGCGCAACTGCACGGAAAGAACGTCGCGGAGTACAGCATCATCCCGCACGCGGGCGACTGGGCGGCGGCGGGGGCCCACGTGCTGGCGGTGCAGTTCGTGCGCGAGATGCGGGCGCGGTGGAACCGCCACGGCCTCGGCCGCCTGCCGGCGGAGGGCGCGCTGCTCTCCGTCGACTCGCCGGCGTTCCAGGTGAGCGGCATCAAGCGCGCGGAGGACGGCGACGGCGTGATCGTGCGGCTCTACAACACGCTCGACCTCGCCGCGGATGCGACGGTCGACGTGCTGCCGCTCCGCGGCGAGGTGTCGTTGGTGGACCTGAAGGAAGACCACATCGCCGATGTGCCGCGGGTTGGCGGCCGCGTGCCGATCTCGGCGCGCCCGAACGAGATCGTCACCCTGCGCTTCCGTCACGAGGATGCCGACTGACGCCGTGGCGGGAAGCCGCATGCCAGCGGCAACACCACAGGCGCCGCCGATGGGCCAGATGCGGTAAAACCGCAGCCGCTCACCGCGCGTGTGTCGCCCATTCCCGTTCTCGCGAGGTGTCGCGCCTGACCAGCGCTCTGCGAGCCCCCAAGGTCAGACGACGCGAGCCGTTGACGACGCGCACGGCGAGGCTTGACACCCTCGCTCGCCGGTGGCTATGCTCGACGCACTCGAATACAGGCGACGATCGGGAAGAGTACGTCTGCCAGCGAGCCCACAAGAGAGCCGGAGCAGGTGAGAGCCGGCGGTGGCGCAGCAGGCCGAATGGACCCGGGAGCCCCGGACCGAACCTCGCGCAGCGCGGGAAGTAGTCTCCGGCGGGTTGGGCACCGATACCACGCCCGCGGCATCGCCCGGTATGCCGGGCCGTGACCGCGCCGAGATGCCCTCCGCGTGCGGCGGGCAACCAGGGTGGCACCGCGACTGACTCTCGCCCCTGCACAGGGCGGGAGTTTTTTTGTTTCCCCGCCGCGCGTCGCAGTCAGTACACCGTCAACAGGAGGTCGAGCCATGGTCACGCAGACACGCTTCTTGCTCAACGAGTCGCAGATCCCGGAGCGCTGGTACAACATCGCGGCGGACCTGCCGAAGGCGCCCCCGCCGCCGCTCCACCCGGGGACGCACGAGCCGATCGGGCCGGCGGCGCTGGCGCCGCTCTTTCCGATGGAGCTGATCAAGCAGGAGGTCTCGCAGGAGCGCTTCATCGACATCCCCGAGGAAGTGCGCGAGGTCTACAAGCTCTGGCGGCCGACGCCGCTGATCCGCGCGGTGCGACTGGAGCGCGCGCTCGACACGCCGGCGCACATCTTCTTCAAGTACGAGGGCGCGTCGCCGGTCGGCTCGCACAAGCCGAACACGGCGGTGGCGCAGGCCTACTACAACAAGCAGGAGGGCGTGACGCGCCTGACGACCGAGACGGGCGCCGGCCAGTGGGGCTGCGCGCTCGCGATGGCGTGCAACTTCTTCGGGCTCGAGCTGAAGGTCTACATGGTCAAGGTCAGCTTCGAGCAGAAGCCGTACCGGCGCTCGCTGATGCAGGTGTACGGCGCGAACGTCGTCGCGAGCCCGAGCGCGGACACGAACGCCGGCCGCGGCATCCTCGCCGAGATGCCGGACACGCCCGGCAGCCTCGGCATCGCGATCAGCGAAGCGGTCGAGGACGCGGCAGGGCGCGACGACACGAAGTACTCGCTCGGCTCCGTGCTGAACCACGTGCTGATGCACCAGACCGTCATCGGCCAGGAGGCGATCCACCAGCTCGAGATGGCGGGCGAGTACCCGGACGTCGTCATCGGCTGCGCGGGCGGGGGCTCGAACTTCGCCGGCCTCGCGTTCCCGTTCATGCGGCACAAGCTGGCGGAGGGGCGCGCGACGCGCTTCGTCGCCGTCGAACCCGCGGCGTGCCCGTCGCTGACGAAGGGCGAGTACCGCTATGACTTCGGCGACACCGCGGGGATGACGCCGCTCGTCAAGATGTACACGCTCGGCCACACGTTCATCCCGGAGGGGATCCACGCCGGCGGGCTGCGCTACCACGGCATGGCGAACCTGGTGTGCGAGCTGTACGACCAGGGGCTGATGGAGGCGCGCGCCTACCCGCAGAACGCCGTCTTCGAGGCGGCGGTGCAGTTCGCGCGCACGGAAGCGATCGTCCCGGCGCCGGAGTCCGCACACGCGATCCGCGCCGCGGTCGACGAGGCGCTGGCGTGCAAGGAGTCGGGCGAGCGGAAGACGATCCTGTTCAACCTGAGCGGCCACGGCTACTTCGACATGACGGCGTACGACCAGTACCTCGCGGGCAACCTGCAGGATTTCGAGTACCCGGAGGCGCGGGTGCGGGAGGCGATGCAGGCGGTGCCGGTCATCGCGTGACTGCACGGCGAGAGTGCAAGTGCGAGAGCAGAGCAGACAGCAGACAACAGACAACAGAACGCCAACAACGAGTGGCGCGCGGCTTCGTAGCCGCTACTCGTTTCGGAATCTCTCCGTCTGGCAGAAGTCTCAGGATCTGTCGGAGCTGATCGTGCAGGTCGTCCGCGATCTGCCGGCGGATCGGGTCACCGCGATTATCGGAGTTCAGCTGCTGCGTTCGTCGACTTCGATCGCGGCCAACATCGCTGAGGGTCACGGGCGATTCGCACCGGCCGCATATCGAAACCACCTCTCGATCGCGCGAGGATCGGCGAATGAGACCCTCACGTGGCTGGATCTGCTGAGGCGCTGTAGTGCGCTCAGTGAGGGCGCCGAGGCAGAGCTCAGCGGGCGTTGCGAGGAAATCGTGCGGATGATCTCGGCGCAGATGATCGAACTCGCCCGAACCTCCCGAGCATCGAACACGTCACGGGCTTCGAGCGGAGGACGCTGAAATGAATCATCTGTTGTCTGTTGTCTGCTGTCTGCAAGCCGTCGGCCGTATGCGCGGCTGGGTGGCTCACGAAATGGTGTGGATCGAGGTGGACGCGTGACGCGCCAGCGCATCCTCACCGGCATCCGGCCGACCGGCCCGCTGCACCTGGGCCATTATGCCGGCGCGCTCGAGAACTGGGTGCGGCTGCAGGAGGAGTACGAGTGCTTCTTCCTGATCGCCGACTACCAGGTGTCGGACTACGCCGACGACATCGACCGCGTGCGGGAGGCGGTGTGGCAGGTGGCGCTCGACTGGCTCGCCGTCGGGCTCGACCCGCAGGGGAGCCACTTCGTCATCGAATCGCAGGTGCCGCAGCACGCGGAGCTGATGGTGCACCTCAGCTGGTTCATGCCGCTCGGGCGCCTGCAGCGGAACCCGACGCTCAAGGCGGAGATGGCGGAGCTCGAGACCGGCAAGAAGGGCGTGCCCGTCGGCTTCTTCGTCTACCCGCTGATGCAGGTGGCCAACATCCTCATGCCGCGCGCGCACCTCGTGCCCGTCGGGGAGGACCAGCTCCCGCACATCGAGATGACCCGCGAGATGGCGCGCAAGTTCAACCGCGACTTCGGCGAAGTCTTCCCGGAGCCGAAGGCGCTCGTCGGCCGCGTGCCGCGCCTGGTCGGTCTTGACGGGCAGGCGAAGATGAGCAAGTCCCTGGGCAACACGATCAACCTCAGCGACGACGTCGAGACCGTCGTGACCAAGGTCATGAGCATGTACACCGACCCGACGCGCCTGCGGGCGACCGACCCGGGGCACGTCGAGGGCAACCCGGTGTTCATGTACCACGACGCGTTCAACCCGGACGCCGACGAGGTCAACGACCTCAAGGAGCGCTACGTGGCCGGCAAGGTCGGCGATGTCGAGGTGAAGAAGAAGCTCGCGGCGGCGATCAACGCCCTGCTCGAGCCGATGCGCGAACGGCGCCGCTACTACGAAGCGCGCCCGAAGCTCGTCCAGGAGGCGCTCGAGACCGGGAGCCGCTTCGGCTACGCCACGGCGGAGGAGACGATCGTGGCGGTGCGCGAGGCGCTGCGGCTCGATTACTTCCGGCGCGGCATGCCGCCGCTCACGCAGGACCGCGAGGACGCGACGCCGCGGACGAAGGGAGGCGGGCGATGAGCGCCTACACGCCGACGCTCGACCAGGTGAAGGCGATGGCCGGGCAGGGGAACATCGTCCCCGTGTACCGCGAGGTCATCGCCGACCTGGAGACGCCCGTCTCGGCCTACCTGAAGGTGGCACGCGGGCGCTACTCGTTCCTGCTCGAGTCCGTCGAAGGCGGCGAGCGCATCGCCCGCTACAGCTTCATCGGGACGGAGCCGTACCGGGTGCTGCGCACCGGCGGCAACGCCGTGGCGAACGAGACCCCCGGCGACCCGCTGCTGCCGATCGAGGATGAGCTGCGCCGCTTGAAGGCCGTGCCCGTCGAAGGGCTGCCGCGCTTTCACGGCGGGGCCGTCGGCTACATGGCGTACGAGTGCGCGCGCTACTACGAGAAGCTGCCGGTGCCCGAGGCAGACCCACAGGGCTTCCCGGAGTCGATCTTCCTGTTCGTCGATACGCTGCTCGTGTTCGACCACCTGCAGCACAAGATCAAGGTCGTGAGCCATGCCCGGCTCGACGGCGACATCGAGGCTTCGTACCGGCAGGCGACGTGGAAGATCGAAGAGCTCGTGTCGCGCCTCAGCCGGCCGCTGACCGCGCTGCCCTACGCCGCCCCCGGCGATAGCGCCCCGGGCGCGCGCGGCGACGCGGAGTCGAACCACACGCGGGAGGCCTTCATGTGCAAGGTCGAACGGGCGAAGGAATACATCGTCAGGGGCGAGACGTACCAGATCCAGGTCTCGCAGCGGTTCGCGCGCCGCACCGACGCGCCGCCGTTCGAGGTGTACCGGGCGCTGCGCACCGTCAACCCCTCGCCGTACATGTATTACCTGGAGCTCGGCGACATGCACGTCGTCGGCGCGTCGCCGGAGATGCTGATCCGGATCGAGGACGGTGTCATCGAGACGCACCCGATCGCGGGGACGCGCCGACGCGGCCGCGACGCCGAGGACGAGCAGCGGATGGCGGACGAGCTGCAGTCGTCGGAGAAGGAGCGCGCCGAGCACATCATGCTGGTCGACCTCGCGCGCAACGACCTGGGGCGGGTATGCACGCCGGGCAGCGTCCGCGTGACGTCGCTGATGGCGATCGAGCGCTACTCGCACGTCATGCACATGGTCTCGCACGTCATCGGCAAGCTGCGCGGCGACGTGAGCACGTACGACGCGCTGCGCGCCTACTTCCCGCATGGCACCGTCACGGGCGCGCCGAAAATCCGCACGATGGAGATCATCGCCGAGCTCGAGGGCGAACGGCGCGGCGGCTACGGCGGCTGCATCGGCTACTTCGACATGTCGGGGAACTGCGACACGGCGCTCGCGATCCGCACGATCTGGATGAAGCCGGGGATCGCATACGTGCAGGCGGCCGGCGGCGTCGTGTACGACAGCACGCCGGAGGAGGAGTACCTGGAGTCGGGCAACAAGGCGCGGGCGATGCTGCGCGCGATCGACCTCGCGGAGCAGGGCCGCGACGAGCGGCCGCGCGGCTCGCTGGGGTACTGAGATGCCGAGCGCCACGCCGGAGCTGCTGTCCGCGGCGCTGTTCGAGCGCGAGGGGCGCGTGCTGACGGCGCGCCGGCGGCCCGACCGGCCGCCGTTCGCGGGCCTCTGGCTCGTGCCGCTCGACCGCGTGCGCGGCGACGAGACCGCCGAGGAGACCGTGCGCCGCTACGCCCGCGAACAATTCGGCGTCTCGGTCGCCGAGGAGACGTTCGTCGACACGGTGTATCTCGATGACCCGCGGGGCGAAAAGTTCATCACGAACCTCTTCCGCGCGGGCATGGCCGCGGGGCCGGTGCGCTTCCGCTCGGACGGCGACTACGACGACGCGCGCTGGCTCGCCGCCCGCGAGCTCGAGGCGGTGGAGATGCCGGCGCCCCTCCGCGAATCGGTGAGCCGGGCGCTCGCAGAGGACTTCGCGCCCCTCGAAACCGACTGGTCGTCGTTCGCCGCGGCGGGCGAAGAGCCCGCGCCGCCGCAGGCGACGCCGCTCGGCGAGACGCCCGTCGCTGCCGCGGCCGCGGCCGGTGCGCCGGCGCCGGACAACCGCGCGGCCTGGGACGCCGTGTCGAAGAAGTACCAGCGCGAGCGCTACGGCGAGCGCTTCGGCGAGCGCCTGATGTGGTCGTGGCGGACGAGCGAGGACGACGTGCGCCTGCTCGACGACGTGCGCGGCCGGCGCGTCCTCGTGCTCGGGTGCGGCGGCGGGCAGGATCTGCTCGCGCTCGACCGCCTGGGCGCCGTCGCGGTCGGCATCGACCAGTCGAAGGAGCAGCTCGCCTACGCCCGCGACTACCTGGCACGCCACGACGCGCCGAACGCCTCGGTCGTCGAGGGAAACGTCGAAGACCTCTCGCGCTTCGATGACGCGAGCTTCGATGCCGTGGTCGCGGCGCACATGCTGAGCTACGTCGAGCGCATCGAGCGGACGATCGCGGAAGTCGGGCGCGTGCTCGCGCCCGGCGGCGCGTTCTGTGCGTCCGTGCGCCATCCGATGGATGCCGCGCTGACCTGGGATGCGCCGTATCGGGTCCGCGCGCCGTACTGGGACGTGGTGCAGGACTGGGAGTGGGAAGGCCAGGACGGCGAGCCGGTGCGCTTTCGGCAGTGGCTCTGGACGGTCGAGGAGTGGTTCACGATGCTCACGAGCGCAGGGCTCACGGTCGAGCGCCTGCTCGAGCCGCGCGAGGACAAGCCGATCGCGGACGACCAGGTGGACGACGCCCGCGCGCGCCTCATCCCGGCGACGCTCTTGCTCAAGGCAAGGAAACGTTGATGCTGCTGCTGATCGACAACTACGACAGCTTCACGTACAACCTGTACCAGTACCTCGGCGAGCTGGGCGCGACGGTGGAGGTCGTGCGCAACGACGCGGTGTCGGCGGAGGACATCGACGAGATGGCGCCCGAGCGGATCATCATCTCGCCCGGGCCGGGAAATCCGGACGACGCGGGCATCAGCAAGGACGCCATCCGCCGCTTCGCGGGCAGGGTGCCGATCCTCGGCGTCTGCCTCGGCCACCAGTGCATCGGCGAGGTCTACGGCGGCATCGTCGAAGGCGCGGGGGAGATCCTGCACGGGAAGGTCTCGCGGGTGCGCCACGACGGCCGGGGCGTCTTCGCCGGCCTCGCGTCGCCGATCGAGGCCACGCGCTACCATTCGCTGGCCATCCGCCCGGACAGCGTGCCGGACGCGCTCGAGGTGTCGGCGTGGAGCGAGAGCGGTGTGATCATGGGCGTCCGCCACCGCGAGCTGCCGGTCGAGGGGGTGCAGTTCCACCCGGAGTCCATCCTGACGCCGGCGGGCCATGACATCCTCCGCAACTTCCTGGCGATGCGGGCGGCGGACCATACGGAGCAGCGGCGATGACGGACCCGTCCTTCACCATCCGCGATGCGCTCGAGCGGCTCGTGAACGGCAACGACCTCGCCGAGGCGGAGGCCGCCGCCATCATGGAGCAGCTCATGACCGGCGAGGCGACGCCGGCGCAATTCGGCGCGTTCGTCATGGGACTGCGCATCAAGGGCGAGACGGTGGACGAGATCGCCGGCATGGCGAAGGTGATGCGCGAGAAGTCGCTGCGCATCGACGTCGAGGGGCCGGTGCTCGACACGTGCGGCACGGGCGGCGACGCCAGCGGCTCGTTCAACGTCAGCACCTGCGCCGCCTTCGTCGCCGCGGGCGCCGGCGCGCGCGTCGCCAAGCACGGCAACCGCGCGATGACCTCCCAGTGCGGCAGCGCAGACGTGCTGGAGGCGCTCGGCGCCAGGATCGACCTCGGCCCGGCGCAGGTCGCCGCGTGCATCGAGCGCGCCGGCATCGGCTTCATGTTCGCGCAGGGCTTCCACCCGGCGATGAAGCACGTCGGGCCCGCGCGGCGCGAGATCGGCATCCGCACCGTGTTCAACCTGCTCGGGCCGCTGACGAACCCCGCGGGCGCGCACTGCCAGGTGCTCGGCGTCGCCCGGCGCGAGCTCGTCGAGAAGCTCGCCGAGGTCCTGGCGCGGCTCGGGAGCTACCGCGCGCTCGTCGTCCACGGCGACGACGGCTTCGACGAGCTGAGCATCACGGGGCCCTCGACCGTGGCGGAGCTCGCCGAGGGCGCCGTGCGCACATTCCGGGTCGCGCCCGAGGACGTCGGGCTCGAGCGGCATGACATCGGCTACCTGCGCGGCGGGACGCCGGAGCAGAACGCGACCGAGATGCGGCTGGTGCTCGAGGGCACGCCCGGTCCGCTGCGCGACTTTACGCTGATCAACGCCGGGGCCGCGCTCGTCGCGTGGGGCGGCGCGCCCGACCTCACGTGGGGCGTCACGATGGCCGCGAAGAGCATCGATTCCGGCGCCGCGCTTGCGAAGCTCGATGCATTCGTGCGCGCGACCAACGAGCTGGCGGCCCCGGCATGAGCGGCGACATCATCGACCGCATCGTCGCCGACAAGCGCATCGAAGTGGCCGCGCGGAAGGAGCAGGAGCCGCTCGAGGCGCTCAAGCGCCGCATGGACCGCATCCCGACGGAGCAGTGGAGCCTCGCGCGCGCGATCCTCGAGGGCCCGCGCGGTCCGAGCAGCGGCGGCCGCCGCCTGCAGCTCATCGCCGAGATCAAGAAGGCGACGCCGTCGAAGGGGCGGCTCGTCGCCGTGCTGGAGCATCGCGCCATCGCCCGCACGTACACGATCGGCGGCGCCGCGGGCATCTCGGTGCTCACCGAGTCGAAGTACTTCCAGGGCTCGATCGACTTCCTGGGCGAGTGCCGCGTGAGCATCGATGGCTACTACCCCGGCGGCCGCCCGGCGATGCTGCGCAAGGACTTCATGTTCGACCCCTACCAGGTCTGGGAGTCGCGGGCGTATGGCGCGGACGCCATCCTGCTGATCGCCTCGATCGTCACCGACGACGAGCTGCGCGACCTGGTGAAGCTGGCGCACGAGCTCCAGCTCGAGTGCCTGGTCGAGGTGGCGAGCGAGGACGAAGTCGAGCGCGCGCTGCGCGTGGACGCCGACCTCATCGGCATCAACAACCGCGACCTGCGGACATTCAACGTCGATCTAGGCGTCACCGAGCGGCTGCGACCGCTGATCCCCGATGACCGCGTGGTCGTCGCCCTGAGCGGCGTGCACACGCGCGCCGACGCCGAGCGCATGGCGAACTGCGGCGTCCATGCCGTGCTCGTCGGGGAGGCGCTGATGACAGCGAAGGACGTGCGCGAGAAGATGCGGGAGTTCCTGATCTGATGCCCGTCGTGGTCCAGATGCACGGCGAGCCGGGCAGCGGCAAGAGCACGGTCGCGCGGGCGCTCGCGCACCGCATTGGCGCCGTCGTGCTCGACAAGGACGTGATCAAGTCGGCGCTCCTGCGCGCCGGCCTGGACGAGGCACGGGCCGCCCCGGCGGCGTACGAGGCGTACTTCGACCTCGCGCGCATGCTCGTGCGCCAGGGCGCGGCGGTCGTGCTCGACAACCCGGTGTTCTGGCCGCGCGTCGAGGAGCAATGGCTGGCGCTCGCGGCGCTCGCCGGCTCGCCGCCGCTGCTCATCGAGTGCGTCTGCGCGGATCGTGGCGAATTGCGCCGGCGCCTCGCGGCGCGCGAGGCGCTGGCATCGCAGCCGCGCGAGCCGCTCGACCTCGCGCGCCACGCCGGCGCGGCGCCGACGGCATTCCAGCCGCGCCTCGCGCTCGACACGCTGCGGCCGCTCGCACCGCTCGTCGATGAGGCCGTGGCCTACGTCTGCGGCGGGGTGCGGGCGTGACGCGCGTGAAGATCTGCGGCTGCATGCGCGTCGCCGATGCCATCGCGGCCGCCGAAGCTGGCGCCGACTTCATCGGCATGATCTTCGCCGACAGCCGCCGCCGCGTGGACGTCGAGACGGCGTACGACATCGCGCGGGCCGTCGGCGCGCCGCTCGCGCAAGTCGAGCAGGAGGCGCCCCCTTCTGCGCCCGACGCGCGCACGCCCGACGCCTGGCTCGCGCACGGCGCCGCCGCGCTGGACCGCCTGCTCGCCCGGAAGCGCCCGCTCGTCGCCGGCGTGTTCGAGGACGCGCCGCCGGAGGAGATCAACGAGATCGCCGACGAGGTTGGCCTCGACCTCGTGCAGCTCGCGGGCAACGAGCCATGGAGCGACGCGCTGGTGCTGAACCGGCTCGCCGTGAAGGTCGTGCGCCCGGCGGCCGGCGCCGACGCCGCGGGCGTGCTCGCCTGCATCGAGCCGGGCACGGCCGTCGCCTGCATGCTCGACGACAGCCGCGGTACCGGCACGCTCGGCGACCATGCGCTCGCCGCCGCGTTCGCCGCGCGCGCGCCGGTGTGGCTCGCGGGCGGCCTGACGCCCGGCACCGTCGGCGCCGTCGTGCGCCACGTCCGCCCGTGGTTGGTCGATGTCTCCTCGGGCGTTGAAGCGGACGGCGCGAAGGACCCGGCGAAGATCCGCGCCTTCGTCGCCGCCGTCCGGGAGGTGACCGCATGAGCACGCCGACCCTGCCGGACGCCGCCGGGCACTTCGGGCCGTACGGCGGGCGCTACGTGCCCGAGACCCTGATGGTGGCGCTCGAGGAGCTCACCGCCGCCTTCCACGAGCTGCGCGACGACGAGACGTTCCGCCTCGAGCTGGAACACCTGCTCCGCACCTGGGTCGGCCGCCCGACTGCGCTCTACTTCGCCGAGCGCCTCACCGAGCGCCTCGGCGGCGCGCAGATCTGGATCAAGCGCGAGGACCTGGCGCACACGGGCGCGCACAAGATCAACAATGCGCTCGCGCAGGGGCTGCTGGCGAAGCGCATGGGCAAGACGAAGATCTTCGCCGAGACGGGCGCGGGGCAGCACGGCGTGGCGACGGCGAGCGTCTGCGCGATGCTGGGCATGGAATGCACGGTGTTCATGGGCGCGGAAGACGTGCGCCGGCAGTCGCTCAACGTCTTCCGCATGAAGCTGCTCGGCGCGAAGGTCGAGGTCGTCGAGAGCGGTTCGCGCACGCTGAAGGACGCGATGAACGAGGCGATCCGCGGCTGGGTGACGCACGTGCGCGACACGTACTACCTGATCGGCAGCGCCGCCGGCCCGCACCCGTATCCGGAGCTCGTGCGCGAGTTCCAGTCGGTCATCGGCCGCGAGGCGCGAGCGCAGATCCTCGAGGCGGCCGGGCGCCTGCCCGACTGCCTCGTCGCGTGTGTCGGCGGCGGCAGCAACGCCATCGGCCTGTTCCACCCGTTCGTGCACGACGCCGGGGTGCGATTCATCGGCGTCGAGGCGGCGGGGGAGGGGCTATCGACCGAGCGCCACGCGGCGACGCTGAGCAAGGGGCGCCCGGGCGTCCTGCACGGCTCGAAGTCGTACCTGCTTCAGGACGAGTGGGGCCAGGTGCAGGAGGCGCACAGCATCTCGGCGGGGCTCGACTACCCCGGCGTCGGGCCGGAGCACAGCTTCTACAAGGACACGGGCCGCGCGGAGTACGTCGCGATCACGGACGGGGAGGCGCTCGCGGGCTTCCGGCTGCTGAGCGAAACCGAGGGCATCATCCCCGCGCTCGAGCCGGCGCACGCCATCGCCTACGTCGCGAAGCTCGCGCCCGCGATGCCGAAGGACGCGATCCTGCTGCTCGGGCTCTCGGGCCGCGGCGACAAGGACATGAACACGGTGATCGACGCGCTGGGGGGCGCCGACGCTATCCGGTGACGCCCGGCGCGGCCGTCGCCGTCGATGCGCCGCATTGCGTGCAGAACTTCTGCTCGGCGGCGAGCCCCGAGCCGCACTCGGTGCAGTAGCGCGCGGCGGGCGCCTCGACCGGCATGGCAGGCGACCGGGGTGCGTCGTCGGCGTCCTCGCGCGAGGCGTGGCGGAACTCGCGGATGCCGCGCCCGAGCGCGCCGCCGAGGTCGGCCGCCTTCGCGGGGCCGAACAAGAGCAGCACGATGAGCGCGATGATGATCAGCTCGGGGAGGCCCAGGTCAGGCATTCGTCCGTGTCTCCTTCTTGCGGATCAAGCATAGCGCCCCGGCGACGGGCGCCGGCGCCGATTGAAGATGTCTCACGGCCGGAAGGGCGGGCGGGCGTCCGGTACGATGCCGGGTGATGCCAGACGCCTCCGGCCCAATCGGCATGTTCGATTCCGGCGTCGGCGGGCTGGCCGTCCTCGCGGAAGTCCACCGCCTGCTCCCGGCCGAGGACCTCGTATACGTCGCCGACGCCGCGCGGTTCCCGTACGGGTCGCGGCCGGCCGTGGAGCTGCGCGAACGCGCATCGGAGATCACGCGCGCGCTGCTGGCCCGCGGCGCCAAGCTCATCGTCGTCGCCTGCAACACGGCGACGAGCGCCGCGATCGCCGCCCTGCGCGCAGGCTTCGACGTGCCGTTCGTGGGGATGGAGCCCGCGCTCAAGCCCGCCGCCGAGCGCACGCTCGCCGGCCGCGTGGCGCTGCTCGTCACGCCCGGCACCGCGAAGGGCGAGAAGCTCGCGGCGCTCGTCGACCGCTACGGCGCGGAAGTGCACGTGGAGACCGTCGCGGCGGCGGGGCTGGCGGAAGCCGTCGAGCGAGGTGACAGCACGGCCGCCCGCGACCTGGTGCGCCGATACCTGGACCCCGTACGGCGCTCCGGCGCCGACGTGCTGGCGCTCGGCTGCACGCACTACGCGTTCCTCCAACCGATGATCGAGGAGGAGGCGGGCCAGGGGATCGCCGTCATCGAGCCGTCGGACGCCGTGGCGCGCCAGGTGCAGCGAGTGCTCGCGGCGCGCGCCCTGCTCAACCGGCGCGCGGAGGCGGGCGGCGTGCTGTACCTTACGAGCGGAGACCCGCAGGCGCTCGAAACGGCGCTCGCGCGCCTGCGCGCTGGGGGCACGGCGCTGCCGGAGGGCGAAGTCATGGCGCTGGAAGGACGGACAGCATCGGCGGGTTGACGTTCCGCGAGAAGCTCGAAGCCGCGTGGCGGCGCAGCGGCAGCATGCTCTGCGTCGGGCTCGACCCCGACCCGGCGCTGATGCCGGTCGATGACATCGTGGCGTTCAACCACGCGATCATCGAGGCCACGGCCGACCTGGTCTGCGCGTTCAAGCCCAACGTCGCGTTCTACGAGGCGCTCGGCCCCGAACGAGGCTACGCGGCGCTCGTGCGGACGCTCGAAGCGATCCCGCCGCACGTCATCACGCTCGCCGACGCCAAGCGCGGCGATGTCACGAACACCGCCCGCGCCTACGTCCGCGCAGTCTTCGATGTGCTCGGCTTCGACGCCTGCACCGTGAACCCGTACGTCGGGGGTGACTCCACGGAGCCGTGGCTCGAGCGCCCGGAGCACGGCGCCTTCAT
Source organism: Dehalococcoidia bacterium (assembly GCA_035650575.1). Taxonomy (GTDB): domain Bacteria; phylum Chloroflexota; class Dehalococcoidia; order DSTF01; family JACRBR01; genus DASRHM01. Next base: position 34,614 of record DASRHM010000061.1, read on the forward strand.
CCTGTGCCGGACGTCGAACCCGGGTGCGGCGGACCTGCAGGATCTGCCTGTGCGCACCGAGGCAGGGGAGATGCCGCTCTACGAGGCCGTCGCCGAGCGCGTGAAGGCGTGGGATCGGCACGGTAACGCCGGCCTCGTCGTCGGCGCGACCTACCCGCAGGAGATGGCGCGCCTGCGCGGCCGCTGCGCGGAGATGCCGTTCCTCGTGCCGGGGGTCGGCGCGCAGCAGGGCGCGCTCGCCGAGTCGGTGCGCGCGGGTGTCGATGCGAGCGGCACCGGCATGCTGATCAACGCCTCGCGCGCGGTGCTGTACGCATCGCGCGACAGGCGCGACTTCGCGGGGGCGGCGCGGCGGACGGCGCAGGCGTTGCGCGACGAGATCAACCGCGAGCGCGAGGCGGCGCTGGCAGCGCCCGGCCGATCGGGCTGAGGGGCGCGGCGGAGCGGCCGATGGGCGAGATCATCGACTTCCGGATGGGCGATGTCGTCCGCCTGCGCAAGCCGCACCCCTGCGGCGGCTACGAATGGGAGGTCGTGCGGCTCGGCGCCGACATCGGCCTTCGCTGCCGGACGTGCAGGCACCGGGTGCTGCTCGACCGCCGCACGCTCGAAAAGCGGCTCAAGGCGTTCGTGACGCGCGGGCCGGAGCCCGACCCGGAGCAGGTCCGCATCGTCCTGGAGCGTGACTGATGGCGGACACGCGGACGGCGATGCTCCGCCTCTCCGCGCTCGTCGGCGAACGCACGCTGTTCGAGAACGATGCCTACCGCAAGCTGTGGGTCGCGCGCCTGCTCTCGCACACCCCGGTCAACGCCATCGTCTACGCGATGCTGATCCTGGTCGTGAACGCGACCGGCAAGAACTTCTTCAGCAGTCTCTTCGTCGCGGCCTACATCGCGCCGACGGCGCTGCTGGGCACGATCTCCGGCGTGCTCGTGGACCGCGTGCCGAAAGGCGTCGTGCTGGCGGGGACGAACCTCGTGCGCGCCGCGCTCTGCATCCTGCTCGCGATCTCGGTCGACAACGTGCTCATGGTCTACGTGATCGCGGTGCTGTTCGCGGTCGGCTCGCAGTTCGCGGGCCCGGCCGAAGCCTCGGCGCTGCCGGCGATCGTGCCGGCCGAGCAGTACACATCGGCGAACTCGCTGAACAACCTCCAGTCGCTCATCTCGCAGGTCGCGGGGTTGATGGTGCTGCCCGTGATCTTCCTCAAGACCGTCGGGCCGGAGGCACTGGCCGTCGTCTGCGCGGGCATGTTCCTGGCGGCGGCGTTCAACTTCCTGCTGATCGAGGGCTTCGGCGGGCCCGTGAGCACCGTGGACATCACCGTCGAGGATACCCGCGAGCGCTTCGCCGAGGCGTGGGCGCGGCTGACGGCGGACTCGGTGTCGTACGTCAGCGTCGTCATCGTCGTGCTCGCGAGCACGCTCTCGCTCGTCGTCGTCACGCTGCTGCCGCGCTACAGCACGGACGTGCTGGGCCTCAGCTCGGAGAACATGATCTTCGTCGTGACGCCTGCCGCGCTCGGCATCTGGCTCGCGCTGCGCTTCGTGCGCGCGGCGGCCGAGCGCTACTCACCGTGGTGGACGATCGGCGGGTCGTTC
>DASRHM010000062.1:0-3158 GCA_035650575.1 Dehalococcoidia bacterium
CGCGGCGCTGCTGAACTACTACCACGTGATCGTCGTCAACCCGGCGCGGCACCCGGACGTGAACGTCCAAGGCGCGCGTGCGTGGGCGGCGTTCGTGACGGGAAACGAGGGCCAGGAGATCATCCGCACGTTCGGCGTGCAGCAGTACGGTGAGCCGCTGTTCTTCCCGGACGCCGACAACGCGGACCCGACGGCGGCCCGCCCGGCCGGACGGGAGACGGGCGACGCGCGGGCTAAGGTGGCTTAGCGGGGGCGCTCGCGGCGGAGGAAGTCTGCGCCTTCGGGCGTGAGGTGCACGATGGTGCCGAGCGCGCCATCGCGCCGCCAGGCGACGAAGCCCAGGTCGTTAGCGTCCTCCCATACGGGCAGACGCGGGCACGACGTGCGCCAGGCGTCCATCACCTCGGCGTAGGGGCGCGGCTTCTCGGCGACGAAGGCCAGCAGGTCGAGGATCAGCGCCTTGTTCTGCATCGTCGCATCATCCTACCGCGCGGCGCGCGTCCAGAATCGCGGGGGTTCCCCGATGCCACGCGCCGGGGGCGGATTCGACAACCCCAATGACGCACCGCAATCCCGGGGTAGGGATCCCCGGACGGGCGCGTCCGGAGCAATCAGGGGGTAGATGGCATGAAGCGACTCATCCACTTCGCCCGCGACCTGCGCGAAGAGCGCGGCGTCACGGGGCTGGAGACCGCCATCATCCTGATCGCCTTCGTCGTGGTCGCGGCCGTCTTCGCCTTCGTCGTCCTGAGCACCGGCCTGTTCAGCTCGGAGCGGGGCAAGGAAGCGGTGTACGCGGGCCTGGCGAAGACGCGAGGGACGATGGAGCTCTCCAGCGGGGTCATCGCGACGTCGAGCGGCACGCGCATCACGGCGCTGAAGTTCGACGTGGCGCTGGCGGCCGGCGGCGACTCGGTGAACCTGGACCCGGCGGCGACGACGAACCGCACCGTCGTGAGCTACATCGACGCGGCGACGACCGTCGGCGACGTGACGTACACGGCGTCCGACCTGGTGGGGAACGGCGACACCCTCCTGGAGCCCGGCGAGCTGTTCGAAGTCAGCATCGACACGACGGCGCTGGCAGGCGTGACGATCGCCGAGAACGACACGTTCACGCTGGAAGTGAAGCCGCCGTCCGGCTCGTACATGGTGATCCAGCGGACGATCCCGGCATCGATCGCGAATACGACCATCGACCTGAACTAACCGCGAAGGGGCTGGCACCGCGCAGCGAGGGGCGGCCAGGGATGGCCGCCCCTCGGCGCGCCTGCGGGCGCCGGGTCCGGGGGAGCGGTAAGATCGGCGCATGTCCCTGATGCCGCCGCCGGCCCCCGTCGCCCCCGACCTCGAGCGCATCCTCGACCGCGCGCTCGCGGGTGAGCGCCTGGGCGCGGCCGATGGTTACCGCCTCATCGAGGCCTCGGGCAGCGAGCTGGCGGCGATCATGGCGGCGGCCTCGACCCTGCGCGAGCGGGCGCACGGCCGCACCATCACGTACTCGCGGAAGGTGTTCATCCCCCTGACGAACCTCTGCCGCCAGAAGTGCGGCTACTGCACGTTCGCGCGCGGCCCCCGCGACCCCATCGCGCACACGATGACGCCGGACGAGGTGCTCGCCGTGGCGCGCGCCGGCGCCCGCGCCGGCTGCAAGGAGGCGCTCTTCTCGCTCGGCGAGCGGCCGGAGGAGATCTACGACTTCGTCCGCGACGACCTGGCGCGCTTCGGGCACCGGACGACCTCGTCGTACCTGCGGGAGATGGCGGAGCGCGTGCTGGACGAGACGGGCCTGCTGCCGCACATCAACCAGGGCATCATGGACCCCGACGAGATCGCGTCGCTGCGCGAGGTCAGCGCGTCGATGGGCATCATGCTCGAGACCGTGTCGATGCGCCTGCACGAGCACGGGATGGCGCACTGGAACTGCCCCGGCAAGATCCCGGAGGAGCGCCTGCGGACGATGCGCGAGGCCGGGGCGCAGCGCGTCGCATGGACGACGGGCATCCTCATCGGCATCGGCGAGACGCGCGAGGAGCGCGTCGACTCGCTGCTCGCGATCCGCGACCTGCACGATGCGTACGGGCACATCCAGGAAGTCATCGTGCAGAACTTCCGGGTGAAGGACGACATCGCGATGCGGCGGGCCGGCGAGCCGAGCGTGTTCGAGATGCTGCGCACGATCGCGACGGCGCGCCTGCTGCTCGGCGGGGCGATGAACCTGCAGGCGCCGCCGAACCTGACGCCGGACGCGCACGGGATGTACCTGCTCGCGGGGATCAACGACTGGGGCGGCGTCTCGCCGGTGACGAAGGACCACATCAACCCGGAGCGGCCGTGGCCGAACCTGGCGGAGCTGCGCGAGACGACGGCGGACGGGGGCTTCGACCTGCGCGAGCGCCTGGCCCTATACCCTGAGTACGTGCGCCAGGGCGATGCGTTCGCGCCTGAGGCCGTGCGTCCCCGCATCGAAGCACTCGCCGGGCCGGACGGGCTCGTGCGCCCGGAGGAGGAACGATGGTGAGCGATCCCGCCGCGCGCACGGACTGGGCCGGCGTGCCATTGCCAATCGAGCGCGAGATCGCGGGCATCCTCGACCGCGCGCTGCAGGGCGATGACATCACCGTCGACGAGGCGGTGACGCTCTTCGACGCGAAGGGGCCTGCCGTCACGGCGATCACGCTCGTCGCCGATGAGCTGCGGCGGCGCACGAACGGCGATGTGGTCACGTACGTGATCAACCGCAACATCAACTTCACCAACGTCTGCATCAAGCACTGCGGGTTCTGCGCCTTCAGCCGCGACCATCGCGAGGAGGAAGGCTACTTCCTGCCGGTCGAGGAGGTAGTGCGCCGCGCGCGCGAGGCGTGGGACCTGGGGGCGCGGGAGATCTGCGTGCAGGCGGGGCTGCCGCCGAAGATGGACGGCTACTATTACGTCGACCTGACGAAGGCGATCAAGCGCGAGCTGCCGGAGATGCACATCCACGGCTTCTCGCCGGAGGAAGTGCTCTACGGCGCCGTGCGGGCCCGCTGCTCGATCGAGGAGTACCTGCGGGCGCTGAAGGACGCCGGCGTCGGCAGCCTGCCCGGGACCTCGGCCGAGATCCTCGACCAGGAGGTGCGCGACGTCATCTCGCCGGGGCGGATCAGCCGCGACCA
>DASRHM010000063.1:0-17531 GCA_035650575.1 Dehalococcoidia bacterium
CCGCCGTCTCCCTGAGTCACGCCGCGTCCTGCGCCGGCGCCCCGCCGCGCTCTGTCTCCCACACGTACGTGAGCACGCCGTCCTCCACGACGGTCGGCAGGCGCATGAGCCGCGTGCCTTCGCGCGCCGGCCCACCGGTGCGGCGCCCGGTCCGCGCGTCGAACGTCGCGCCATGCCAGCCGCAGCGGAATTCGCCGCCTTCGCACGCCAGCGGGCCGCCGAGGTGCATGCAGGCGTCCATATACGCGGCGGGCACGCCGTGCGCTCCGCGCACGACGTGCACCCGCCGCCCGAAGAACTCGACGACCGCGCTTCCCTCGTCCGGGATGTCGCTCACGGGCAGGAGCGGCTGCGAGAACCGTGCCATGGGGCGCCTCCTTCAGCTATAATCGTCAGGTAATCTGACTATACGGCGGCAGGCCGCCGATAGTCAAGACATCTGACTAATCGACCGGGAGGGGCGATGGCCGGCCGCACCGACGTCACGCTCGCGCAGCTCCTGCGCGCGCCCTACCGCGCGCTCGTCCACGAGCTCTATGCCCGCCTCGCGGCGGCCGGCTACCCGGAGCTGCAGCCGGCGCACGCCGCGATCTTCCCGTACATCCGAGACGGCGTCGGACGCAGCACCGAGCTCGCGGCCCGCGCCGGCATCACGAAGCAGTCCGTCGGCTACCTCGTCGACTCGCTGGAGGCCGCGGGCCTCGTCGAGCGGCGCCCCGACCCGCAGGATCAGCGCGCGAAGGTCGTGCGCCTCACGGCGCGCGGGCGGGCCGCCGAGCGCGCCGCGACGCGCATCATCGCCGGCATCGAGGCCGAATGGTCGCGCCTCATCGGCCCCGCCGAGATGCGGGCCCTGCGCGCCGCGCTCGAGCGCCTGAATCTGGCGCTCGCGGCCCAGCCGTCACCGGGGCCGTGATCGCTGCCATCTGCGCAACCCACGGACGCCCTCCCCCCGCCGAGCGCCGACCTTCGAGCCCTGATCCGCTACCCTGATCGCATGCCTTCCCTGCGCAACCTCGATGCCGTGCTCGCGCGCGTCCAGAAGCCCGCGCGCTATGCCGGCGGCGAGTGGAACTCGGTCACGAAGGACTGGGACGCGTGCGACGTCCGCGTCGCCCTCGCCTACCCCGACCTCTACGACATCGGCATGTCGAACCTGGGGCTCGGCATCCTCTACGACATCGTCAACCGCCGCGATGGCTGGCTCGCCGAACGCGTCTTCGCCCCCTGGTCGGACCTCGAGGCGATCATGCGCGGCGAAGGCATCCCGCTCTGGAGCCTCGAGTCGCGCCGGCCGCTCGCGGAGTTCGATGTCCTGGGCTTCTCGCTGAGCTACGAGGGCACGTACACGAACATCCTCAACATGCTCGACCTGGCGGGCCTGCCGGTGCGGGCGGAGGAGCGCGACGACCGGCACCCGCTTGTCATCTGCGGGGGCTCCGGCGCCCTGAACCCCGATGCGCTCGCCGGCTTCATCGACTGCTTCGTGCTCGGCGACGGCGAGGAGACGATCGTCGAGATCCTCGACTTCGTGCGCGAGTGGAAGCGCCAGGGCCGCGGCCCGCGCGACGAGATGCTCTACCGCCTCTCGCGCATCTGGGGCGTCTACGTGCCGCGCTTCTACGCGCCCCGCTACCACGACGACGGCACCATCGCCGCCATCGAGCCGGCGCGCGCCGGCATGCCGCCGCGGGTGACGAAGCGCTTCGTGCAGGAGCTGCCGCCGCCCCTGACGAAGCCGATCGTGCCCTTCCTGCAGACCGTGCACGACCGCATGGCGATCGAGATCCAGCGCGGCTGCACCCAGGGCTGCCGCTTCTGCCAGGCGGGCATGATCTACCGCCCGCGCCTCGAGCGCTCGCCGGAAGAGGTCATCGGCGCCGCGCAGGAGCTCCAGCGCAACACCGGCTACGACGAGCTGTCGCTCGTCTCGCTCAGCACGACCGACCACTCCCGCATCGTGCCGATCGTCGACGGTCTTCGCGGCGCGTTCGGCCCGGACCTCGCGATCTCGCTGCCGTCAATGCGCGTCGATAGCTTCTCCGTGCGCATCGCCGAGGCGGTCGCGAGCCGCGGCAAGCACAGCATCACGTTCGCGCCGGAGGCCGGCACCGAGCGCCTGCGCATGACGATCAACAAGATCGTCACCGATGATGACCTCTACACGGCGGTCGACAACGCCTTCAAGCAGGGCTGGACGAACGTAAAGATGTACTTCATGGTCGGCCAGCCGACCGAGACGCACGAGGACGTCGAGGGCATCGTCGCGCTGGCGAAGCGCGTGCGCGAGATCGGGCGCTCGTACCACGGCGGCCGCGCCCGCGTGCGCGTCAGCACGTCCAACTTCATCCCCAAGGCGCACACGCCGTTCCAGTGGGCCGCGCAGGCCCGCCCCGAGGTCCTGCGCCCGCGCCACGCCTACCTGCGCGATGCGCTGAAGAAGGCCGGCGTGCAGTTCACGTGGGAGGATCCGGAGCACAGCCTGCTCGAAGCCGTGCTCTCGCGCGGCGACCGGCGACTCGGCGCCGCCATCGAGCGCGCCTGGCGCGACGGCGCGCGGTTCGATGCCTGGCATGAGCACTACGACTGGGGGCGCTGGGAGCGCGCGATGGACGCCTGCGGCCTCGACCCCGCCTTCTACGCCTACCGCGAGCGCGGGCTGCGCGAGAAGTTCCCGTGGTCGCACATCAACATCGGCGTCACGGAGTCGTACCTGCGCAACGAGTGGCTGAAGACGCTGCGCGGCGAGACGACGGCCGACTGCCACAAGCAGCCGTGCAACGTCTGCGGCGTGCAGAACCAGAACGCGGAGGACTGCCTGGGCCGCCTCGACCTGCGCCTCGCCGCGCAGGGCAAGCCGCCGAAGGACCGCACCGGCCTCATCCAGCCCATCGAGATGTTCACTCTGTCCTGACCTGGCTGGACTGTCTTCGAGATCTCTGCCCGACGCCGTGCGTGGGGCAGGTTTTCAGATCTGCGCGCGGATCGCGCGAGGCGCACGCCGTTCGCGCGGGCGAGAGCGTTCCCGCATCCGCCCTACTTCCTGCCGTCTTCGTGATCGGTGGTTCCGCCCGCCCGCGCGCAACTCCCCGGGGCGCCGCAGCGTCCCCGTTCGATCGCGCATCGATCGCCCGGCCCCGTTCCGTCCGCGCAATCGACGAATCCGCGGGCTAGCGGGCGGTCGCGGCGTCCACCCGGTCGAACGCCACGCGCAGCGACTGCACGCCGCGCAGGAACAGCGATGGCACGCGCTCGGGCGGCGTGTCGCCCGCGCGTCGCAGGCCGGGCAGCCGCGCCAGCGCCTGCTCCAGCGCCACCCGCGCCTCCAGGCGCGCGAGCGGCGCGCCCAGGCAGAAGTGCACCCCGTACCCGAACGCGACGTGCCCCTGCGCGTTGCGCGTCACGTCGAACCGGTCCCCCTCCGGGAAGCGCGCATCATCGCGGTTCGCCGATGCGTACACCGGGATGATCGTCGTGCCCGCGGCGATCGGCTCGCCGGCGATCTCGGTGTCCTCCGTCGCCGTCCGGAAGAGGAACTGCACCGGCGAGTCCCAGCGCAGCGCCTCCTCGACGAGGTTCGGCACGAGCGCCGGCTCCTCCCGCACGCGCGCCATCTGCTCCGGATGCGCGAGCAGCGCCAGCACGGCGTTGCCGATGAGGTTCGTGGTCGTCTCGTTCCCGGCGATCAGCAGCAGCCCCGTGAACGCCAGCACGTCGTCGGCTGACAGCAGCTCCTCGTCTTCCTGCTGCGCGCGCACGATGGCGCTGATCAGGTCGTCGCCGCCCGGGCGCTCCCGGCGCTCGGCGATCGCGGCGTCGAAGTAGTCCTGGAACTCGTCGGTGTCTCGCTCGACCCGCGCGCGCTCGTCGTCCGGAAGGCCGGCGGTCTCGCTGATCACGGCCGTGGACCAGCGCTTGAAGTCCTCCTGCCGGTCGGGGTCGACGCCGAGCAGGTGGGCGATCACGGTGACCGGCAGCGGCACCGCCAGGTCGCGTACGATGTCCCCCTCGCCGCGCTCGCACATCCGGTCGAGCAAGCGCGCGGTCACGCGGCGGATCATCGGCTCCAGGTCCGCCACCATGCGCGGCGTGAACGCGCGGTTGATCACCCCGCGGATGCGCGTATGCACCGGCGGGTCGGTGTTGATGATCGTGCGCGCCGGCCGCCCTCGCACGTTCATGCCGATCGCCGACGACGAGAACAGGTTCGGCTGCCGCAGCACGCTGACGACGTCGTCGTAGCGCGTCACGACGACGTACCCCGCGCTGCGGTACACCGGCGCGTCGCGCCGCATCGCGGCGTACGTCGGGTACGGGTCCAGCCGGAACTCCGGCGACATCGGGTTGAAGTCCATCCGCCCTCCGCTCGTGCCGGGCGCAGTATCGCATGCCGGCTGTCCTCCGCCGGCGCACGCCCCGCCTGCGGTTTGCGCAGCATCACCGGTCTCCCCACGCGCGTTCCGCGGCTGGCGCGCTCGGGAATCCGGATCGGGTTATCGCCCGCACGCGGCGGCGTTCGCGACTCAGCTCCTCACTCGCGCTCGCGTCATCTGCGCTTCAGCCCCGCGCACGGGAGAGCAGGACATCACCCCATCCCCCGCGCGATGGCGCGCCGGTCCGGCACGGTCCGTCTGCGCAATCGGCGCAGACGGCGGACGACCCGGGCGCGTCAGCGCCGGCGGCGGAGGCGGTCGCGGCGGTCGACGAGCACCGCGTCCCGGTCGCTCGTGTGCAGCGCGAACGTGAAGAACCACCCCGCCGCGCCGAGCATCAGTGCCGCGCCGAAGAACGTCCACCGCCACCACTGCACCCCCGGCCCCGAGTTCCCCGCGCTCGGCAGCGTGTTCTGCGGCTTCTTCCCGGCCCCGTCGACGCCGAGCTTCTGGTTCACGGTCAGCGTCGGCGTCCCCGCCGCCTGCAGCACCGTGATGCGCGGCGTCGCCGTCGCCCGTGGCGTCCGCGTCGCTGTCGGCGATACCGCCGTGCGCGTCGCGCTCGGCGAGCCCGACACCGTCGCGCTCGCCTGCGCCGTGCTCGTCGGCTCCGCGGTCGATGTCCACGTGGGGATCGGCGTCTCGGTCGCGGTCGCGCTGACCGTTGGGGTGTCGGTCGCCGCCGGCGTCGCCGTGTCGACCGCCTGCGCGCCGACGCTCACCTGCGCCGTCGCGCCGCCAGCGTCCCGGGCCGCGCCGCTCGCGTCGATGAGCCGCGCCAGCGACCAGCGCAGGCCCGCGTCGCCGTCGGCGATAGCCGCGAACAGGATCGTCGCCACCGTGCCGCCGCCTCTCGCCTCCTGCGTCCCCGTCAGTTCGTACCGATACGTGATCTGCCCGCCGCCGGCGCTGTCCTGCGTGACGGTCCCCTGCGTCGCGGTGCCGGGAAACGCGCCGGGGAGGATCTGCGTGCCAGGGAGGGTCGGGTCGGCGTCCAGCACCTGCACGATCGCCGGGTCGTACGTCACCACGAAGTCCACGGCGTGCACGCCCACCGCCCCCTGTACGTCGAGCGTCACCGCCACCTGGTCGCCGACGCCCGGCGTCGCCTGCGGCGGCGTCATTGTGACGGTACCCGAAGCGGCGGCGGTCGCGGGCGAAGGGCGCGTGGCCGCGAACGCGAGCAGGAGCGCGGCGCTCCCGGCGATCGAAAGGCGCGCGAGCATGCGGCGCCCAGCGTGCGCTCCCTGCATACAGGCTCCTCGCTTGGGTATCGGAGCCTGCCCGCGCGCGAAGCAAGGTGCTGGCACCCGCCCTCAGCCGGGTGTGCGCGCCTGCGGCCCGGCTCAGGCCTTCGCGGCGGGCGCCTCGCTGTGCACGGCGTCCGGCGCCGCCCGCGCCAGGTACAGGTACGAGGCGATCGCGGCGACCCCGAGCGGCAGCGCGATCGCCAGCCGCGCCAGCACCGCCGCCGCCGCGCCCTCCTCGAGCGTCAGCCCGAAACGGTGCATCAGCCCAGCGAGCGACGCATCGCCGGCGCCGATCCCCAGCGGCAGCAGCGACGCGATTGCCGCCGCCTGCGAGCCGGCGAACGCCACCCACGCCTCCAGCGGGTTCACGCCGCTGTCGATCGCGCGCGCCAGCAGCCAGAACTGCGCCGCCACCAGGGCGAAGATCCCCATCGTCATCGCCGCCCAGGCCGCGTATCCCGCTCCGTCGCGCAGCATCGCCCGCGTGCGCTCCAGCGATTCCACCAGCGTCCCCGCGAGCCGCGCCAGCCGGTGCCTCCGCGACTCGAAGCGTGGCAGCGGCACCGCCCGGGCGAGCAACGGCGGCAGCACGAGCACGGCCGGGGCGGCCGCGAGTACGGCCACGCTCTTCGCCCCGGAGAGCGCCAGCGCGATCGCCCCCAGCCCGCCGCCCGCGGTCAGCAGGTACACCGATACCGCCCGCTCGTAGAGTACGAGCGCCAGCCCGTCCTCCGTCGCGATCCCCGCGTGCGTGCGCAGCACCGCCGTCCGAAGCAGTTCGCCCGAAGACGCCGGCGTCATCGATCCCGCGACGTTCCCGAGCAGCATCGTCGGAAACAGCAGCCGGTCCGGCATCGCGTGCCCCAGGCGCGCGAGCAGCAGCTTCGACCTCAGCCCGTACAGCGCCCCGATGGGCGCGTTGATCGCGACCGCGATCACGATGAGCGGCGCGTCCGCCGCCGCGAGCGCGTCCCCCATCTCGCCGAGGTCGAGCTGCCAGATCAGCAGCCCGACCAGCGCTGCCACGATCGCCAGGTTGAGCAGCCGGACGCGCGTCATCGCCGCACCCGCGTGGCGGCCCCGGTCACGCGCCCCCGGGCGCTGCAGCCGTCCGTCCGTCCGCCGCCGCCTGCCATCCGGAGTCCGGCACGATCGCCCGGCTCTCCTTGTCCCACAGCACCTCGGTCTGCTTCGCGAGCACCGTCTGCCAGCCGCGAAGGAACAGCCATTCGTTGAGGAACGAGACGTAGAGCGCGTCGATCAGGCGCCGGCGCATCCCCGGCGCTACCAGCGCGATGCCGGCGAGCCCCCCGCCCGCGATCTTCGCGCCGCGCGGCAGCCCCGGCAGCGCCCGCGCGACCACCACCAGCGCGGGGATGCGCAGCGGCACGTAGTACAGCAGGTCGGACGGCAGGATCAGCATCCCGAACAGGCCGTACCGCGGCCGCAGCAGCATGTCGCGATGCCGCAGCAGCTCCTGCACGCCGCCGGCGGCGCGCGAGACCTTGCGCACCAGCAGGTCGCCGACCTCCGGCGAGCGCGGCTCGCTGAACAGCACGTCGGGCTGGATCACGGCACGATACCCCTGGCGCCGCACCTGCAGCGCGACGTTCATGTCATCGGCGATCGAGTCCGTATCGATGTGCGCGATCAGCGCGCGAGGGAAGCAGCAGAACTCCCCCGAGAGGAACGGCGTGCTGTCGACCTCGGCTTCGAGCGTGCGCAGGAGGTGGCGGATGCGCCAGAACAGCCCCTCCTCGCGCTGCGTCGCGGTGCGCTCCTCGAACACGCGGAACTCGCCGGTCGCCGCGCCGACCTGCGGGTCGTCGAACGCCCGCACGATGCGCGCCAGCGCCTGCGGGTGGAACCGCGTCGGCGCGTCCGTCACGAGCACGAGGTCCGCCCGCGTCTGCGTCAGCGCGAAGTTCGTCGCGGCCGCCTTGCCCGCGCGCCGCGCCTCGCGCAGCACGCGCACCGGCGCGCCCGGGTGCGCCGCCGCCCACGCCTCGGCGGCGTCCGCCGTCCCGTCGTCCGATGCCGAGTCGACGACCAGGATCTCGAGCAGGTCGCGCGGGTACTCGCAGTCGAGGATGTTCCGCAGCCGCGCCTCGATGTTCGCCCGCTCGCGCCAGGTCGGCACGATCACCGCCAGCGAGCGCATCCCGCCCCCTTCGGACGCAGCCCGTCGCGGGCGCACCCGCGCGATGAGCCAGAGCACAGCGGGATACAGCGCCAGCGGCCATGCGAGAAGGAAGATCGATGCCGCGAGCAGGGCACTGCGCGGCGCGCGCTTCATTCGCCTTCGAGCAGGCTCGTCAGCGCGCCCACCAGCGCGACGTTCACGCCGACGATGATCGAGGCCTGCGCGATCGCCGCCAGGTCGAGCGTGCTCACGCCGCCGAAGTCCGCGAACGCCAGCACCGCATCCAGCGCCAGCCCCGCCCCGACCAGCGCGATGCCGATGCCGATGAACGTCTCGAGCCCCAGGTAGCGGTGATAGAACCGCAGCACCCCGTCCTCGTTCGTGATCCCCCGCGATGTCAGGTACAACCGCGACGCGAAGCCCAACAGCAGCGCGTTCACCCCGACCACCACCAGGATGCCGCCGATGAAGATCGGCTGCCACGTCAGGTCGCCGATCTCGATGCCGTTGCGCGGCAGCGCCAGCCCGAGCGTCAGCACGCCGAGGAACGAGAGCAACAGCCCCGGCAGCGTGAACAGGTAGTTCGGGCTCGCCAGCAGGAGGAAGCGCAGGTGGCGCCAGCCGTCGCGGAACGTGTTGAGCTTCGCCTCCCCTAGCCGCTCACTGTACGGCACGGGCACGTCCGCCACGCGCAGCCCGCGCCGCGCCGCCTTCAGCACCATCTCGGACGCCAGCTCCATCCCCGCGGTCCGCAGGTCCAGCGTCTCGAGCGCCTCCCGCGTGAACGCGCGCAGACCGCACTGGCTGTCGCCTACTTTCAGCCCGGCGAAGACCTTCAGCAGCAGGCTGATCGCCGGCGTGCCGATGTAGCGGTGGCTCCATGTCATCGCCCCCGGCGCGATCCCGCCGGCGAAGCGGTTCCCGACCGCCATGTCGTAGCCCTCGGCGAGCGGCGCCATCAGCGGCCCGAGGTCGCCGAAGTCGTAGGTATCGTCGCAGTCGCCCATCACGAGCCAGTCGCCGCGCGCCTCCGCGAACCCCCGGCGCAGCGCGGCGCCGTACCCCGGCCGCGATTCTTCGACTACGCGCGCCCCCGCCTCCCGCGCGAGCGCCGCCGAGCGGTCCGTCGAGTTGTTGTCGACGACGATCACTTCGCCCGAGAGGCTCGCGCGCTCCAGCCAGCCGCGCGCCTTTCGCACGCACGACACGACCGTCTGCTCTTCGTTCAGGCAGGGCATGACGATGGAGACGAAGTGCGCCGTGCGCGCGGCGGCCGCTTCCGCGGCCACGGCTTCGCCGTTGGTTTGTTCCAGCGGACGGGTGAAGGCCACCGGCGGCTCCTGCTCCGAAGGATCAACGGCGGGGCGCCGCGAAAGTTGCAGCGTCCTTGTATACCATAATCGGCCCCACCCTCCCGCCCGCGGCCCCGTCGCCCGCCCGAAGCAAGGGCACGCCCGCCGGCGTGCCGTTCCCGCGTCCGGCGCTGGCCGCTCCCGACGCTGACGCGACGCCTCTGGCAGAATGTGCGGCATGGCATCACGCCCGCACCCGGGCCCTCCGGCGGATATGCCGGCGCCCGACCCCGCCACGCGCGCCCGCCGTGCCCTCCGCGCCTACCTCCGGGAGGCGCCGCTCGCCGTCGCCATCTTTCGCGCCAACGAGGCCGCGGCCCTCTCGGGCGTCGATCTCCCCGCGCCCGTCCTCGACGTCGGCTGTGGCTTCGGCGAGTTCGGACGCATCGGCTTCGGCTGGGACTTCCAGATCGATCTCGGCGTCGACATCGACCGCGGCGAGCTGCTCCGCGCGCGCGGCGCGCCCTACCGCGATGTGGCCCAGTGCGACGCCCGCGACCTGCCGCTCGCGCCCGCATCGTTCGCCTCGGCGTTCTCCGTCAGCACCCTCGAGCACATTCCGGACGTCGAGCGCGTCTTCCGGGAGGTCGCGCGCATCCTCCGCCCCGGCGGCACCTTCGCCTTCACCGTCCCCGTCGACCGCCTCGGCGCGAACTTCCTCGGCTCGCGCCTGGTGCGCCTCGGCGGCGCGCGCCTCGCCGCCGCGTACGAAGCGCGGCTGAATCGCATGCTCACGCACGTCAACGTCTGGCCCGCCGGCCGTTGGGCCGCCATGGCCGAAGGGGCCGGGCTGCGCGTGGAAACCCAGCGCACGCACCTGTCGCCGGCCGCCACGAAGGCGTTTGAGCTGCTCCTGCCCGCCGCGCTGGCATCGCGCATGGTCAAGCGCGTCACCGGCCGCCGCCTGCCGCACCCGGCCGTCGCCGTGCGGGCGGTCGAACCCCTCGCCCGCCGCTTCGTCGCGGGCGAGTCCGCATCGGGCAGCAACCTGCTCGTCGTCGCGCGCAAGGACTAGCGCCGCTACTGCCCGGGCGCCGTGAAGAGATACGCCTGCCGCTGCTTCGAGATGTCGGTCACGGTCGTACCCTGGAATTGCGGCCAGCGCTTCGGGATGCCGTCGAGCACCGCCTGCTGCTGCGCCGGCTCCGGCGCCCCCGGCTGCACGATCACGCACTCCGGGTCGCCGAAGTCCTTCGCCGCCGGGTTCCCGATCGCCCCCGCCGCCGCCGGGTAGTACACGTACACCGGCTCCGGCGTCGCGTGGTACGACGCGAACACTTTCTGCAGCAGCGCCAGCGGGTCCTTGGCGATGATCGTCGTCGGCCGCCCCTCGCAATGCTCCTGGTAGGCACGTACCACCGCCGTCTCGTTCGTCGGCTCGCCGAATTTGTGCGGCATCTCGTACCAGAAGCGGTACAGGTTCAGGTACAGCACCAGCGGCGCCAGCGCGCCGACCGCGACCGCCCCCAGCCCGAATTGCCAGCGCCGGTCGTCGATCAGCGCGCGCGCCGGCGACCGCCACGCGAACGGCGCGAGCAACGCCTCCACCCCCACCGCCGCCAGCGCGGCGAGCGGCGGCACCACCGCCTGCAGCCGCGAGATCGGCGGCATCGGGTACGGGTTCGAGAAGCCGCCGAACCCCAGTTCAATCACGTACCAGATCACCAGCAGCCGGTACGCCGCCTGCTTGATGCGGAACGCCGCGACCCCCAGCCCCAGCACGAACAACGCCGCCGTCACCGGGTCCGCCAGCGATCCCCACACGTAGTGCCGCCCCGCGTTCGAGTAGTTGAACGACACCACGCTGAACTGCACGTTCGTCTTGAACCGCTCGATGCGGTCGCCCGTGATCGTGCTCGAGTACTTCACCGCCGACTGCCCGAACATCTGGTCGATGACGTGCCGCGGGCCATCCGCCGCGAACAACGGCAGCGCCAGGATGATGAAGCCCGCCGCGAGCGGCACGAAAACGCTCGGCCGGAACACCCGCCAGCCGAACGTCAGCATCCACGCCGCCACCACGATCACCGCCGCCCGCCCCGACTCGAAGGTGTAGAACCCGATCCCGAGCGCCAGCCCGGCGACGAACAGCGCCACCGTCGAGTCGTGCTTCAGCCCGAGCACGAGGAGCCAGAGGCCGAGCATCGTCGGCAACAGGCCATCGAGGTAGAGCCCGTGGTGGGCGTAGCCGAACAGGTAGTGCGACGACGCGAAGAAGATCGTCGCCAGCACCGCGAGCCGCGTGTGGAACAGCTCGCGGATCAGGAAGTAGAACGGGATCAGCGCCAGCGCCGTGACGACGATGTCCCACAGTTTCCACGCGAAGTTGTCGCCGTCGCCCAGCTTCATCACCAGCGCCTGCGACGCGCTTCCCAGCACCGCCGCGAGCTGGTCCGCGCCGCGATGGCTCCACGGGTTGAACGCGCCGCCCTTCATGATCGCCAGCGCGTAGTTGTAGCTGTTGTACTCGTCGCCGACCGCCGCGTACTTCCAGCTCCGCAGGTCGCGCGCGTTCAGGTAGATGAACGCCCCCGCGATCACCGCCGCGAACGCCACGTGCGCCACCACCCACCACGACCAGCGGATGCGCGGCCGCCGGCCCTCCAGGTCGTGCCGCGCGAGCGGCAGCAACATCAGCGCGATCGCCAGCGCCAGCACGATGTTGAGCCAGTGCGTGTACCGGTCGTCGTACAGCACCCACAGGAACAGCGCCCACAGCGCGATGCCGACCGCGGACGCCATCAGCACGATCGCGTCGAGCGCCGCCGCGAAGCGCAGCGCGCGCACCGGCCGCAGCAGCGGCTCCGCCTTCGGCGTCGCGTCCCGCCACGCCGACACCGCCCCCAGGATCAGCCCACCTGCGCACAACAGGATGAACGCCGCCGAGATCTCGCGGCGGTTGAAGTAGACCCCGAACCAGCCCTGCAGCAGGTCGAGCGCGGAGAGCGACTCCGGCAGCTTGCGCGTCGTCAGCGCCTGCCCGCCCCACGCGAGCCCGCCGGCGACGATCGTCAGCACGATCGCGAGCGCCGGCGCCGCCCACGACTGCAGCCGCTCGCGCGCCGCCGCGCCGGCCCCCGCCCGCGCGCTCGGGTCGAGCGCCGCCTCGGCGGGCGCATCGCGCCGCAGCCAGCTCACGAAGTCAGCCGCCCGTCCGGGAGAGCATGACGCATGATGCCGGGATTATAGGCACCCGTGCGCGGGCCCCGCACCGCGCGCGCGCACGAAAAAGCCCCGCCGTCCGGCGGGGCTTCGCGTGCTTCGTTCGTCCGTCGTGCCTAGCAGCAGGCCTTCGCGTGCCCGCCGCCGTCCGCCGTCTGGAAGCTCGAGCCGCAGGCGCAGCTCTTCACCGCGTTCGGGTTGAAGATCGTGAACCCCGACTTCATCAGGTCGTCCACGTAGTCGATCTCCGCCCCGCGCATCAGCGGCGCGCTCTCCGGGTCCACGAGCACCGTGATCCCGCCCCGCTCAATGACGATGTCGTCTTCCTCGCGCTCCTGCGCGATCGCCATCCCGTACTGGTAGCCCGAGCAGCCGCCGCCGACGACGAACACCCGCAGCGCGCCGTTCTCGACCCCGCGGTCGCGGAGGAGCGCCTGCGCCTTTTCGGCCGCCTTGTCCGTGATCGAGACGATCTGCTCCTGCGTTTCCTGCATCTCTGGCCTCCTCGCGCGTCCGGACGCGTTCGTTTCGACAGTCACCGCTTAGTATATCGGCCGTCCGCGCGGCCTACAACGCCCGTTCGGTCGCTGATTCCGTCGCGAGAAGGTCCTCGTAGAGGCCCATCACGGCCTCCGCCACGTTCGCCCATCGGAACCGCTCGACGGCCTCCCGCGCCGCCTTCCCGAAGGAGGCCCGCAGCTCGTCGTTGTCCAGCAGCAGCTCCAGCCGCTCGGCGAACGGCTCCGGGCACCGCCACGGGATCAGGTAGCCGGTTTCCCCGTCCGCGATCGTGCTTGTCAGCCCGCCGACGCGCGATGCCACCACCGGCGTCCCGCACGCCATCGACTCGATCGCGACCAGCCCAAAGCTCTCGTAGTACGACGGCACGACGCAGACGTCCGCCGCGTTGTAGTACAGCGGCAGGTCCTCGTGCGGCACCGCCCCGACGAACGCGATGTGGTGGTCCACCCCGAGCCGCGCCGCCAGCGCCCGCAGCTGCGCGATCTCCGCTGCCGCGCGCGCGTCGCCGCCCACGATCAGCACCCGGAAGTTCTCGTCCTCGTGCAGTTGTGCCGCCGCGCCGATCAGCACGTCGATCCCCTTCAGCGGCTCGATGCGCCCGACGAACAGGATCACGCGCTCGCGGTCGGCGATGCGCAGCCGCCTCCGCGCCTCCTCCTGGTCCATCGGCGTGAACAGGTCCAGGTCCACCCCGCACGGCACCACGGCGATGCGCCCCGCGTCGGCGCCGTACAGCGCCGTCAGCAGGTGCTTCTCGTGCTCGCTCGCGACCACGATCAGGTCCGCGGTCGCCGCCGTCGCGCGCTCCGCCGCGATGCGTCGCGGCTGCTCGCGCTCCGTAGCTCGCGCGCGGTTCTTCACTTCGCCCAGCGTGTGGAACATCGCGACGTGCGGCACCCGCCACGCCGCCGCCAGTCGCACCGCCACCGCGCCCGACATCCAGTAGTGGCTGTGCACCAGGTCGTAGGCGATCCCCTCCCCCGCCGCGAACGCCCGTACGCCGTCGTGGAACGCGTCGAGGTGCTCGGCGATCTGCCCCTTCTCGATCGCCTCCGCCGGCCCGGCGTCGATGCAGATCACCCGCGCGTTCGGCCCGAACGGCTGCACCGGCGGGTCCGCCGGCGACGACCGCCGCGTGTAGACGTCGACCGCGTACCCGCGCGCTCCCAGCTCACGGCTGATCTCGCGCACGTACACGTTCATCCCGCCCGTCTCGCGCCCGCCGAGTGGCGCCAGCGGCGACGTGTGCACGCTCAGCACCGCGATCCGGCGGCGCCGCGCCTCGCGCCCGGACGCGGCATCCTGCGCGAGCATCGTCATCGCGTCAGTACCATCCGGTACACCGTCCGGTCCTTCCCGCCCAGGTCGTACTTGTAGCTCTCGTCGCCGCGCAGGAAGTCCACCTGCGTGCGCCCGCACGCGATCGCGTCCCGCACCAGCAGCGCCTTGGACATCAGGCCGACGGCGTAGTGCGCGTACTGCGGGTCGTAGCCGCTATTGTACATGTAGAGACGCCCGCCCAGGTCGAAGTTCAACACCGCCGCCACCGGCTGCGCGTCGAACGTCAGCGCGTACATCCGCAGCATCCCCGCCTCCGCCATCACGCGCGTCATCTCCCGGAAGAACGCCTCCATCCCCGGCCGCTCCAGGAACTCCTCCTTGTGGTGCGAGCTCGCCCGCATCAGCTCGAAGAACCAGTCGAGCGCCTGCGCCGCGTCCGAGGCCTCCGTGATCACCTCGAGCTGTACGTCGCCGCCCGCGCTCTCCAGGCGCCGCAACTTGCGCCGCAGCTCGTGCCGGTCCTTCTTCGAAAGCAGCCCCAGGTACTCCTCCCACGTCGCCGGCAGGTCGACCGCCGGCGAGAGCGCCTCCGGCTCCTCGCTGACCGCGTACCCCGCGCCCGGCGCCGTCTCGCGTACCGCCGCGCGCGTCGCCGATGCCTCGTGCAGCCCGCGCAGGTCCACGGTGCGCACGCCGTCGCGCGCCAGCGCCTCGAGCGCCGGTCCGAGCAGCGCGCGCTCCGCCCCCGGCTCGCACGCGATGTCCATGTAGTCGCAGATCGAGTAGTGGCCGACGAACTCCGCGCGCTCGCCGTCGACGAGCATCGGCGCCACGCCCAGCAGCCGCTCGCCGTCCCGCGCCGAGAAGATCCGCGCCTGGCGCCCGTCCTGGAAGTGGTCGAGCCACACGCGCTGCCACGCCGGCGTGACGAACGGCGCCGGCGCCCGGCACGACGCGAGCAGCGCCTGCCATGCGTCGCGCACGGCGTCGAACGGCTCGTCCCGCACCGTCAACGATGCCGCCGAGGTCACGATTCGCGTACCAGTGACAGGAATTCCGCGCGCGTCACCGAGTTCTTGCGGAACGTCCCGCGCGTCGCCGAGGTCACCATCCGGCTGCCCGGCTTGCGGATGCCCCGCTGCGTCATGCACAGGTGCTCCGCCTCGATCACCACGGCCACCCCGTCCGGCTCCAGCGCGCCCATCAGCGCGTCCGCTACCTGCCCCGTCAGGCGCTCCTGGAGCTGCGGCCGCCGCGCGTAGCCCTCCACCAGCCGCGCCAGCTTGCTCACCCCCACGACGCGCCCGTCCGGGATGTATCCCACCGCCGCCGTCCCGTGGAACGGCATGAAGTGATGCTCGCAGATGCTGTAGAAGGGAATGTCCTTCAAGATCACCATTTCGTCGTGCGCTACGTCGAAGACCACGCCCAGCTCGTCCTGCGGGTCCATGCGCAGCCCCTCGAACAGCTCCGCGTACATGCGCGCCACGCGCTCCGGCGTCCGCGCCAAGCCCTCCCGCCCCGGGTCCTCGCCGATCGCTTCGATGATCTCCCGTACGGCGCGCTCAATCCGCGCGAGATCGACCGGCGAAGCCTTGCGGAGGTCCGGGAGCCGCTCGATCGTCATGTGTAAGGATACCGCCCGGGTTCGGATGGGAGCGCAGGAGATTCGAAACTGCTGTAAAAAATCCTATCACCCCCTCCGACCAACGATCAACGCGCGCCCGCGGCGGCGGTAGGCGCTGCCGCCCGTGCCGACTCTTGTTGTCACTCGACGCCAACTCCGCGGTCACCCGCCGGTGTCATTCTGAGCGCAGCGAAGGGTCCCTCCGTCGCGCCGCCTGCAACCCAACCCGCTCGCACCCCTTGTTGCTCGTTCGTCGTCCCTCGGGTGGCAACGTCGGCGGCGCTACCGCAGCCCCGCGCTCGCCTCTTCGATCCGCCCGAGAATGCTGGCCGCCTCGTCCGGCGCCGCGAGCCGCGGCTGGTACTGCTCGAAGATGTGCACCGGCAGGTAGCGCGTCCCCGTCACCCTCGACCCCGTGAACGTCACCTCCAGCATCGCCCCCTGCTGCGTCTCCAGCGACCAGTCCTGGTCGAAGACGAAGTTCCCCAGCGCATACGCCACGAACGTGTTCCCGATCTGCTCGTGCGCCTGCACCCAGTGCGGGTGGTTGCCGATGACCAGCGTCGCGCCGGCCGCGGCGCACGCGCGCGCGAACTCCCGCTGCCGCTCGCTCGGCGCGGACGTGTACTCGATGCCCCAGTGCGGCATCACGATCACCACCTCCGCCATCGCTCTCGCCCGCGCGATGTCCTCGCCGACGGTCGCCGGGTCCATCGCTGCCGCGCCCGCCGTCGTCGCGTCCGCGTGGTAGTACGGCGCGATGTCGTCGTATGCCAGGAACGCGAAGCGCACGCCGTTCCGCTCGACCACGCGCGGCGTCCGCGCGGCCGCCAGGTCCGCGCCGTCGCCGGCCGTCACGATGCCCCTCGCCCGAAGGTTGACCGCGGTCTGCAGCAGCGCCTCATCGCCGCAGGGCGAGACGCCGCAGTCCTTCACGTGGTTCGCGGCGTGCGCCATCACGTCGAACCCCGCGTATGCCAGCCCATCGGCCGCCGCCGCCGGCCCCGCGAGGCTGAACGTCTCGATGCAGCCGTACGGCGTCCCGGCGTCGGAGATCGTGCTGTCGAGCGAGCCGGCCGTGAGGTCCGCCGATGACAGCACGTCGTGGAGCGGCCGGAACGGTTGCGTCCAGTCGCCGCCGAGCGCCTGCACCTTCGCGTACGTGCACCGCGCCGGGATGATGTCGCCCGTGAACAGCACGCGCGTCACCGGCTCGATCGTCGGCACGGGGACGGGCGTAGCGGTCGCGGTGGGCGCCGCGGTCGCGGGCGGCGGCGCGCCGGCGCCGCGCGAGCATCCGATCGCCGTCAGCGCCAGCGCGCATATCGCGACGATGCCCGCGCTCCGCATGGGCTCAGCGTACTCGGTGGCCGCGGGCACTGTCGTGCTCAGGCGGAACGAGGACAGGGGAAGGATGCAGCGCGGGCTGCGCGGCATGCCGGCGCATCGCGCCCTTTACGGTTGCAATGCGTGGGACGAAGCGACGCGCTTACACGCCTGCGTACGAATGCAGCCCGCTCACCCAGAGGTTCACGGCGAAGTACGTAAACAACACGCCGACGTAGCCGACGACCAGGATCCCCGCCGCGCGCTTGCCCTTCCATCCCCGCAGCCCGCGCGCGTGCAGGTACCCGGCGTAGATCAGCCACGTCACGAGCGCCGAGGTCTCTTTCGGGTCCCAGCCCCAGTAGCGCCCCCACGCCGAGTTCGCCCACCACGCCCCCAGCGCGATGCCCAGCGCCAGCATCGGGAAGCCCACCA
>DASRHM010000064.1:0-12195 GCA_035650575.1 Dehalococcoidia bacterium
ACGAGCTTCGCCAGCAGCGGGTCGAAGGCCGGGTTCGTCACGTACCCCGCATAGGCGTGGGTATCGACGCGGAGCCCAGGTCCGCCGGGGGCCTCGAAGGTCACGATGCGCCCGCCCGACGGCACGACGCTGCCGTCCGCGCGCATGCGCTCGGCGTTGATGCGCAACTGCACCGCGATGCCGCGCGGCTCCGGCGGCGAGGCGAGCCCGATGTCGGCGAGCGCGCGGCCTTCCGCGAGCGCGAACTGCGCGCGCACGAGGTCTGCGCCGGTGATCTCCTCGGTGACGGTGTGCTCGACCTGCAGGCGCGGGTTCGCCTCGATGAACCAGAACGCGGCGTCGTCGACGTCGCCGGCGCCTTCGACCAGGAACTCGAATGTGCAGAGGTTCTCGAGCGACGCGGCACGGGCGAGCGTCAGCGCGGCATCGATCATGCGCGCGCGCAGGCCCGGCGCGAGTCCCGGCGCCGGCGCGACCTCGACGACCTTCTGGTGGCGGCGCTGGAGCGTGCAGTCGCGCTCCCACAGGTGCGCGACATCGCCCGCGCGGTCGCCCAGCGCCTGCACCTCGATGTGGCGGGCGCGCGGGACCAGCTTCTCGGCGTAGAGCGCCGCGTCGCCGAACGCCGACTGCGCCTCCGAGGCGCAGCGGGTGTGCGCCGCTGCGATTTCGTCCGGCGCGGTGACCACGCGCATGCCGCGTCCGCCACCGCCCGCGACGGCCTTGATGGCGACCGCCGCCTCCTCGCCGAGCGAGGCGAGGAACGCGCGCACATCTTCGGCGCTGACGCCGGCGGCCGTGCCCGGCAGCACCGGGACGCCGGCCGAGGCGGCGAAGTCGCGCGCACGGGCCTTATCGCCGAACAGATCGAGCGTGTCAGGGCGTGGCCCGATGAACGTGAGCCCCGCATCGGCGCAGGCGCGGGCGAACGCGGCGCTCTCGCTCAGGAAGCCGTAACCGGGGTGCACCGCGTCGCAGCGGGCCTCGCGCGCGGCCTCGATCAGCGCGCCGGCGTCGAGATAGGCCCGGGCGCCGCGGCCGGGGAGCGGGCAGGCGTCGTCGGCGCGGACGGTGTGCAGCGCGCCCGCGTCGTCCTCGGCGTACACGGCGACGCTTCGCAGGCCGGCCTCAGCGCAGGCGCGCGCGATGCGGACGGCGATCTCGCCGCGGTTCGCGATGAGGACGGTTTCGAGCGGCATGCGGCCTCCGCGCGCCCATGGTATCGCCGCCGGGCGCGAGCGCCGAGCGAGCGGCGCAGCAGTCACCCGCGCAGGCGAGCGGGGTACTATTTGTGAACCCACATCTAATCTCGTGGCATCGACCAGCTAGAATCGCCCAATCACCCGCGCATACGCGGGCGAGAGGAGGCGCTGTGCGAAGGACCATCGCCCTCGGGATCGGGCTGCTCGTCACGCTGCTCGCGGTGGCCTGCGGGAACGGCGGCTCGAAGTCCGCGACGCCGACGCCGGCCGCGAACCCGTGCGGGGGCGCTTCGACCGCAGGCTGCGGCGACGCGACGACGCCCGATGTGCGCGCGGCGACGCTCACGGGCGCGACGTTCGCGGGCGTGCCGCAAGACGGCCTGACGCTGGGGAAGGCGGACGCGCCGCTGACGATCGACCTGTACCAGAACTTCCTGTGTCCGCACTGCCGCGACTTCGCCGAGGCGATGATGCCGCAGCTCATCGCCGACTACATCGCCACCGGGAGGGCGCGGATAGTTTTCCACGACGCGGCCCTTGGACCCGACGAGGCGCGGCTCGCGCACGAAGCGGCGCACTGCGCCGCCGACCAGGGGAAGTTCTGGCCGGCGTACGCCGCGCTGTACGCGAACTTCAGCGACGACCCCGGCGCGTACACGAAGGCGAGCATCGAATCGTGGCTGGCGAAGACGGGCGTCGATGCGCAACAGCTCGCGTCGTGCCTCGACTCGGGAGAGCACGCGGCGGAAGTGCAGGCGGGCACGGACGCGTTCACGTCGCTCGGCGAGCGGGACGCGACCTACGCGAGCGAACTGGCGACCGTGCAGGCGGGCGGCGGGCCGGCGATCCCGGCGCTGAAGGTCGGCGGGCGGTACCTGACGGCCCCTGAGACCTACGCGCCCGTGCAGGCGGCGGTGGAGTCGGAACTCGGGCGATAGGCGATCGCGCGGCTGCGGATCGCGCCGGCAACTCAGTAAGGAGGCGTCCCATGTTCCTTCGACTCGTGCGGTTCAAGCTCTCCGACGCGGCGCGCGCCCAGGCGATGGCGCATGAGCTGATCACGGCGATCAAGCAGCAGCCCGGATGCCAGCACGCCGTGTTCTTCGCTGCGGATGATGGCGAGTCGGGGCTGGCGGTGCTGTGGGACACGCAGCAGCACGCCGATGCCGCCGCAGGCCTCATCCGGCCGCAGCTCGAGCGCCATCTGCAGGGCGCCGTCGCCGCGCCGCCGGAGGCGCGGCTGTTCCCCGTCCTCGCGTCCTGATCCGCGGCCTCGCGGTTTTTCCCCCGCGCGCGCGACAAACCGTGATCCGGCGCGCGCCATGGTGCGAATATGCGCGCAGAGACGACGGGCGCCGCGGCGGCGCGGCAGTGGCGAGAGGGCACCGAACGTGAGCGAGCAGGACAACGTCCAGACCATCGTGAAGATCTACGAGGCCTTCGGGCGGGGCGACGTCCCGTACATCCTCGGCCAGATGACCGATGACGTGCGCTGGGTGGTGCACCTGGACCCGGTCGTGCCGTGGGCGGGCGATTTCTCCACCAGGGCCAGGGTCGGCGGCTTCTTCAGCGCGCTCAATGAGCACGCCGAGACCATGCTCTTCGAGCCGAAGGAGTTCATCGCGCAGGGCGACACCGTCGTCTCGACGGGGGAGTACGCGTTCCGCGCCCGCGGCTCCGGGAAGTCGTCGCGCGGGCCATGGGTGTTCATCTGGAAGCTGCGCGACGGCAAGGTGTACAGCTACGAGCAGTTCCATGACCCGTCAGCGGCGGCCGTCTTCCGGTAAGCCCGCGCGGTACGCGCTGCGCGAGCTGAGGACGGCGGTCAGCCGATGCTGACGGCGTCGCCGGCGCGCACGCTGCCCGCCGCGCCGACGACGGCGTAGACGCCCGCGCAGGGGTAGTTGCCCAGGGGGCCGAGATCGATCCGGTTGTGTTGCACGAGCGCGCGCAGCACGTCGCTGTCCGCCGGAAGGTCGTCCTGCGCCAGCGTCGTCATCACGCAGCGCGGGTCGGGCATCGTCACGTCGAGCCGCACGCTGGTGCCCACGGTGAGAGCGCGCCCCACCCAGCCGTTCTCGATGAACCCGGGGTCGCGGGTCTCGACGATCACGTTCATGCGGAACCGCCGCGCATCGAAGCGGCTCGCCGGCTGCAGCTCGGCGAGCCGCGCCATCGTTGACGTCGTCAGCACGGACACGGGGAAGACATCGAAGAACGCGCCGGCGGCGACGGGCGAAGGCGCGCCGAGCGACGTGAACAGCGCGGCCCCGAGCTTCGCCTCGACGACGGTGTCGCGATGCCCCTGGGGGTCGGCGCCCTCGATATCGGGATGGTACTGGTCGATCGTGAAGTCTTCGGGCGCGACGCGCGCGAGGCGCACCTCCCGCCCGAAGAACGCCGAAAGCGCGCGGTCGGCGGCGCCAGAGTCGCTCGTCGCCGTCGTGCCATCGGGCAGCGTGACGCGCACGGGCGGGGCTTCCGCGCCTGCGCGCGGCGGCTCGACCAACGCGGCGTGGCACCGCAGGATGCCATCGAACAGGCGGACGCTCTTCGCGCTCACGACCTTTCCCGTCGCGACGTCGATCAGCGCCCAGGCGCGGTCGCCGGCCATGCCGTGCGGCGTGAACTGCGCCTCGTCGAGCCGCTCCCCGGCCATCGACTTCACCGGGAACCGCCAGAGCTCCTTCACGGATGCCATGGCCTTGGCGCTCATATCGCTCCTCCTCGCAGGCAGGATGCCGTCCCGTCCGCCCGGTCGCGGCGCCGTTGGGCGCGGCGAGGGGGCGCCGCGACCAGCATTGTACGACGGCGCGGGCCAGGCGATGGCCGCGAGCCCATGTGATCGCCCGGCATGCGCGGCGCGAACAGGGCTTGAACGGCCGCGGTGGCCGAAGCAAAATCTGCGGACTACGACATGAACGAACTGGCACTTCCGGCACGCGAACCTCCGCCGCCGGTCCTCCTGGGCGGCTACGCGGCCGCCGCCGAGAGCGCGTGGATGGGGGCGGCGCAGGCGTCCGACGTCGTGGAGCCGGCGCGCTTCGGTGCCGGCTGGCGCGTCCCGACGCTGCGCCTGATCCTGCCACGGCTCCGCCTGGCCGGGCTGCTGACGCGCGAATTCACGATCGCTGAGGCGAGCGTCATACTGATGGTCTCGTTTTTCGTCTCGGCGCTGCTCGGCGCCGTGCGGCAGGTGCTGTTCAACGCGCAGTTCGGCGCCGGCGCCGATGCCAGCGCCTACTACGCGGCGTTCCGGCTGCCGGACACGCTGTTCAGCCTGATCGCGGGCGGCGCGCTCTCCAGCGCGATGATCCCGGTGCTGTTGCAGACGTCGCGGGAGGAGGGCGACGAAGGCGCCTGGCGGTTGACCAGCCTCGTGCTGAACTCGCTCTTGGCCTTCTTCGCCGTGGTGGTAGTGATCGGCGAGATCTTCGCGCCGCTGTTCGTCGACCGCGTGCTCGCGCCCGGATTCGACGGGCACGAGCGCGACCTGACGGTGACGCTGACGCGGATCATGCTCGCGCAGCCGCTCATCCTCGTCGTCGGCAGCGTGATCACGGCGGTGCTGAACAGCCGCAATCAATTCCTGCTCACCGGGCTGTCCGTGATGAGCCACAACATCGGGTTGATCGCCGGCATCGTCGCGACTCGCGCGCACCCGGCGCTCGGCATCTACGGCCCGGCGCTCGGCGTGGTCATCGGGGCGGCGATCCAGGTGCTCGTGCTGGTGCCCGGGCTCGCCGGCCGGCGCGCGCGCTACCGGCCGTTATGGCAGCTCTCGGACGCGCGGCTGCGCGAGGTCGTCCGGCTGCTGATCCCGAACGGGCTCGCGGTCGGCGTCCTCTACTCCGGGTTCATCGTCGATACGGCCTTCGCGTCGAAGGCAGGCGAGGCGGCGGCGCTGCCGGCGATCCAGAACGCATGGCTGCTGGTGGGCCTGCCGATCGCGCTGCTGGGGCAGGCCGTGGGGCAGGCCGCGTTCCCGCGCTTCGCCGCGCACGCCGCGGAGCAGGACTGGCGGCGCCTGCGCGCGACGCTCGTGCGGTCGCTCGCGGCCGTCGTCGCGCTCTCGGTGCCGGCGCTGCTTTCGCTGATGCTGCTCGGCCGCCCGGTGATCCGCATCCTCTTCGAGCACGGCGAATTCGATGCCGTGGCGGGCCACCTGACGTACCGCGTGCTGTTCGCGTACGCCTGCGCGCTACCGGCATACGTCGCGGCGGAGGTGGTCAGCCGCGGGCTGATCGCGCTCCGCGACACGCGCACGCCGCTCTTCACCAACACGTTCCAGATCGCGGGACGCGCGCTGATCGTCGCGCTCGCGGTCGACGCTTACGGCGCCGTCGCGATCCCGGCCGCGTTCGCGATCATGGCCGCGCTCGAAGCGTGCCTGCTCGCCGCCGTGCTGGCGCTGCGGCTACAGCGGCAGATGGCCGGCGGCCCGCTGGCAGCGGGCGAAGCGGCGCTCGGCGCGGGCACCTGAGCGGGCTACGACACCAGGCGCTTCAGCAGCGCCCGCAGCTTCGGCGTGGTCTTGAGCGCCGCGCGCAGGCCTTCGAGGTTCTCCTCGCCGTCGATCATCATCGGGCTGCGCTGAAAACGCCCGTCCAGGCTGTAGTAGCAGAAGCGCACGCCGTACGAGCCGGCGTGCCCCTCGTACTCGAGGAGCTGGATCGACGGCTCGGTGTACTGGCCGCGGAACGACGCTTCTTCGATGATGTTGCCGCCGCCCCAGTGGAACGCGAACGGGCGCGGCGTCACGCGGCCGCCCTTCGCCGGCGCCGCACGTCGCGCCACGCCAGCGCCGTCCGTCGATGCCGCGCGCCGCGCCGCAGAGCCCTTCTTCGTCGTTGGCACGCGCACCTCCGGTTCGTGTGCTGCTGAGAGGACGGTGCGATCGTCGAGCACGGCGATCGACCCCGATCCTACTACACCGGCGACGCGCGGCGACCGGGGCGCGGGCGATCCCGCTACCACCAGATCTTGTCTTCGATGTCCTGGGGCAGGTCTTCGTAGTCCGTCGTCCAGAGCTGAGTGCTCAGGTACTTCCAGCCGCCATCGGCGAAGAGGCAGACGACGTTGCCACGCTCCAGCCGCTCGGCGACGCGCTGGGCCGTCTTGAGGACGGCGCCGGCGGAGATGCCGGCGAAGATGCCCTCCTTCTGCGTCAGCTCCTTCGACGCGGCGAACGACGTGCGCGAGTCGATGACGATCTTGCCGTCGAGCACGCGCTCGTCGAGCACGGGCGGGATGAAGCCTTCCTCCAGGCTGCGCAGCCCCTGCACCAGGTCGCCGGGGTGGGGGACGGCGGCGACGACCTTCACGCCGGGCTTCATCTCCTTCAGGAAGCGGCCGGTGCCGGTGAGCGTGCCCCCGGTACCGAGGCCGGCGACGAAGACATCGATCTCCGGCAGGTCGCGCAGGATCTCCGGGCCCGTCGTCTCGAAGTGCGCGCGCGGGTTCATCTCGTTCCCGTATTGGTACGGCATGTAGTACGCGGGGTCTTCCGCGGCGATCTGCTTCGCGACCTCGATCGAGCCGTTGGTCCCGCGCGCGCCGTCCGAGTACACGATCTCGGCGCCGAACGCGGTGAGCAGCTCCGTGCGCTCGGCGCTGACGCTCTCCGGGATCACGACCTTCAGGCGGTAGCCCTTGATGCGGCAGATCATCGCCAGGGAGATGCCGGTGTTGCCGGACGTGGGCTCGAGCACGATGCGGTCCTTCGTCAGGACGCCGGTGCGCTCCGCCTCCTCGATCATGTACTTCGCGATGCGGTCCTTGACGCTGCCGCTGGGGTTCTGGCCCTCGAGCTTGGCGTAGAGCCTGACGTTGGGGTTGGGCGACATCCGCGGCATTTCGACCAGCGGCGTGTTGCCAATCGCCTCGATGAGGTTCGCGTACAGCACGCGCTCAGGCTCCGCCCGCGAGCGCCGGGAGGATCGAGATGCTGTCGCCGTCCTTGAGCGGCGTCTCCAGCTGCTGCAGGTACCGGATGTCCTCGTCGTTCAGGTAGATGTTCACGAACCGGTGCAGGGAGCCTTCCTGCATGATCTGCTGCTTGAAGCCCGGGTAGCGCGCATCGAGGTCGGTGAGCAGCTCGCCGACGGTGCCGCCCTTGCCCTCGACGACCTTGGCGCCCGTGACCTTCTGCAGGACCGATGTGACCTTGACTTCGACCGCCATCTGCTCCGTGTGTCCTCCCGCCTACGCGTTCAACGTCTCGGCCGCGCGCTCGCGCGCGGCCTTCGCGGCGTCCGCCGCCTTCTGCTCTTCCTCGTTCGTGTGCCCGAAGGCGCCGCCACAGAACGCGTCGTAGTCGATCAGGCCCGTCACCTTATCGGCGGGGTTCTCGGGCTCGCCGCAGAGCACGCAGTGCGGGTCCTTGCGGATGCGCACCTGGCGGAACTCCATGGCGAGCGCGTCGTACAGCAGCAGCCGGCCGTGCAGCGAGTCGCCGACGCCGAGGATCAGCTTCAGCACTTCCGTCGCCTGGATCGTGCCGACGGTGCCGCAGAGGGCGCCGAGCACGCCCGCCTCCGCGCAGCTCGGCACCATGCCGGGCGGCGGCGGCGAGGGGTACAGGCAGCGGTAGCAGCCCTGGTCCGGCAGGTACACCGTCACCTGCCCGTCGAAGAGCAGGATCGAGCCATCGATCAGCGGCTTCTTGAGGAAGTAGCAGGCGTCGTTCACCAGGTAGCGCGCGGCGAAGTTGTCCGCGCCGTTGATCACGTAGTCGTACTGGCCGATGATCTCGAGCGCGTTGTCGGACGTGATCGGCACCTGGTGCGTCACGACCTCGACGTCCGGGTTGTAGGCGTTGATCGTCTCCTTCGCGGAGAGCGCCTTGGGCTTGCCGATGTCGTCGTTCTGGTGCAGGATCTGGCGCTGCAGGTTCGAGATGTCGACGACGTCGAAGTCGACGATGCCGATCTTGCCGATGCCCGCGAGCGCGAGGTAGACGGCGATCGGCGAGCCGAGCCCGCCGGCGCCGATGATCAGGACGCTCGACTCCATGATCTTCCGCTGCCCGCTCGGGCCGACCTGCGGCATGATGATGTGCCGCGAGTAGCGGTTCACCTGCTCCGGCGTGAGCGCGCCGATCCGCCGCGTGCCGTTCGCGTTCACCGCCGGCCCGTCGCCGGAGCCGCCGGCCATCGCCGGGATGACGGCGACTTCGTCGCCGTCGCGCACCGCCGTCGCGACGCCCTGCAGGGACGCGATCTCCTGGCGGTTGACGTAGATGTTGATGTGCGCCGGGACCTCTTCGCCGCTGCCGAACACGAGCTGGCGGAATCCCGGGTACTGGCGTTCGACGTCCGCGAGCACCTCGCCGACGTTGGCGCCCTCCGCCTGCACGTGCTGGCGGTTGCCCGTGAGCTTGCGGAACGGCGTGGGGATGTAGACCGATACCGGCATGGCGCCTCCGTCGGTGCCGTAGCGGGCCGTGCGCGACTCCGGGTCGATCGTCCCGGTGCTGCGGTCGATGTGCAGGTGTCCATGGTCCATGAGCGTGCTCGCTTCCCTTGACTCGTTACAGGCTAACACTGAGGTACCGCTCGCCGGTATCGCAGAGCATGGTGACGACGCGCTTGCCCGCGCCCAGCTTCCGGGCGACGTCGAGCGCCGCGAAAACGTTGCCACCGGACGAGATGCCGACCAGCAACCCCTCCTCGCGCGTGAGGCGCGAGGTCATGGCGTAGGCGTCCTCGTCGCGCACTTCCACCAGCTCGTCGTAGACCTCGCGGTTCAGCACGCCGGGCACGAAGCTGGCGCCGATGCCCTGGATGCCGTGCACGCCCGCCTTGCCGCCCGCCAGCACGGGCGAGCGCGCCGGCTCGACGGCGACGATGCGCACGTCCGGCAGCTTCTCCTTCAGCACCTCGCCGACGCCGGTGATCGTGCCGCCCGTGCCGACGCCGGCGACGAACGCATCGAGCCGGCCGCCGGTCGCGGCGAGGATCTCGCGCGCCGTCGTGCGGCGGTGCACCTCCGGGTTGGCGAGGTTGTTGAACTGCTGCGGCATGAAGCAGTTCTTCGTCTTCTCGGTCATCTCCTGCGCGGCGTACACTGCGCCCGACATGCCCTCGATAGCCGGGGTCAGCACGAGCTGCGCGCCGTAGCGGGTCAGCAGGCGCCGGCGCTCGACGCTCATGTCCTCGGGCATCGTCAGGATGAGCTTGTAGCCCTTCACTGCCGCCACCATCGCCAGGCCGATGCCGGTATTGCCCGACGTCGGCTCGACAATCGTGTCGCCCGGCTTCAACAGCCCCTGCGCTTCCGCCGCCTCGATCATCGAGAGCGCGATGCGGTCCTTCACGCTGCCGGCAGGGTTCAGCGACTCCATCTTGCCCAGCACCTCCGCCGCGCCCTCCGGCGTGACGCGCGAGAGGCGCACCAGCGGCGTGTTGCCGATGAGGTCGAGCACGCTGTCCGCGACCATCGGCGGGGCCATCGCTTCAGATGACATAGCGGCCTCCCACGCGGTCGTACTCCAGCTCGCGGGCGGCGAGGTCAGCGATCGTCACCCCGTCGAGGATGCGCCGGGTCTCCTCCTCGACCTGGTGCCAGACCTCATGGGCGGCGCGGCACTGGTAGCCCTCGTCGTGCAGGTGCGCAACGGGCGAGAGCGAGCCCTCGAGCGCGCGGATGACGTCGCTCAGGCGGATCTCGTCGGGCGGGATGAGCAGCGCGTGGCCGCCCTGTGGCCCGCGGACGCTGCGGATGAAGCCGGCCTTGCGCAGCGTCGTCAGGAGCTGGTCGAGGTAGGGCTCCGGGATGCGCTGGCGGGCGGCGATCTCCGCGCTCTGGCGCGGCCCCTCACCGTAGTGGTGGCAGAGCTCGATGAGGGCGCGGACGCCGTAGTCACCCTTGGTGGAGATGCGCATATCGAACCTGAATCGGGGTGTTGCGGGCGGTTTCCCCTAATGTTTAGCGATTACATCAACAATCTTAGATCGAGCGCCGGGGGAGGGGCAAGAGGCGGGCGCGACCGCATTCCGGATAGTGCGGAGATGGGATCGGCAGGCTGGACGACGCAGACCGTTACCGCACCGGACGACCTATCGGTGTTCGACCGGCAGTCGCGCCGCCTGCCATGCGCCGATGCCGCCGCAGAGGTTCGAGACGGCGGCGTGGCCTGCGCGCTCGAGGATCGAGGCGGCGCTGGCGGCGCGCTCGCCGTGGCCGCAGTAGGCGACGATGGGGCGGTCACGGGGCAGCTCCGACGCGCGCGCCGCCAGCTCTCCCAGCGGGATGTGCACCGCTTCCGGGAGGCGGCCCGCGCGGAACTCGTCGGGCTCGCGGACATCGAGCGCGAGGGCGCCATCGAGCAGCGCGAGCCTGGCTTCGGCCGCGCTGACCAGTGGCGAGCGCGCGACCGGCAGGCCCGCCGCCTCCCACGCATCCATGCCCCCCTCGAGCGCGCCCGCGAGGCGCTCGTAGCCGACCAGCAACGCCTCATCGACCACGCGCTCGAGCGGCGCGCCGTCTGTGACGAAGAGCAGGCCGGCATCGGCGCGCACGAGCCAGCCCAGCCACACCGCGAACGCATCGCGGAACGCGATGCTGAGCGCACCGGGGATGTGCTCCCGCGCGTACGCCTCGATGGGCCGCACGTCGACCACCAGGGCGTGAGCGCGCGCGGCATCGAAGTCGCGAGCGGGCAGGTGCGCGGGCGACGGGATCTCGGCGCGCAGGCGCGGGCCGGCCGCGTTGAAGGCGCGCATGCGGAAGTAGTACGACGGGGCGGCCGGGAACGTCCGCGGGAACCAGCGCACGAACTCGGCTTCGTCGTCGATCGCGAGCAGCGGGTTCGTCGCGCGCTCGGCGCCGAGCGTCGATGTGCGGGCGCCGCCGGTGCCCGCCGAGCAGAACGAGCCCGCGCCGTGCGTCGGGTACAGCGCCGTCTCGTCAGGCAGCGTGGCGAACGCGTCGCGCAGCGTGCGGTACTGGGCATGCGTCAACGCCTCGGTCATCTCGTCGCTGACCAGGTCCGTGCGCGCGGCGCCTCCGACGATCAGCGAGCCGCCGCTGAAGAGCGCGGGCGGCGACGCGGCGGCCCGCAGCACGTAGCTCAGGTGCTCCGGCGTGTGCCCCGGCGAGCCGACGGCCTCCACAGCGATGCCGTCGAGCGCGAAGCGGCTCGCGCCATCGACGGGCTCGTGCGGGAGACGCACGCGCGCGTCGCGGGGCAGGAACAGCGTCGCCCCCGTCGCGGCGGCCGCTTCGCGCGCGCCCGACACGAAGTCCGCGTGGAGGTGCGTCTCCAGGACCGCTTCGATGCGCCAGCCGCGCGCGCGTGCGGCATCGAGATACCGCTGCAGCGTGCGGTCCGGGTCGACCAACAGCGCGCGGCCCTCGCCGATGCCGACGAGATACGAGCTGTTGCCGAGACCTTCGTGGACGAACGCGATGACGTTCATGCGGCCTCCCCATGCGCTGCGGTGGATGATGGCGTGCGCAGCATCGACGCCGCCAGCGCGGCGGAGCCGGCGGTCAGCGCCGCCACGGTGTGGATCGCCGTCTGGAACCCGAACGCATCGGCGAGCACACCGGCAAGGAGCGCGCCGGCGATCGCGCCGGCATCGCGCCAGAAGCGGTAGACGCCGAGCGCGGTCGCGCGCTCCCGCGGGTGTACCGCATCGCCGGTGGCCGCGAGGAGCGCCGGGTATGCGAGCGCGGTGCCGACGCCGAGCGCGACGAGCGCCGGCAACCACGCCTCGAACGCGCGCGCGGCGCCGATCGCGGCAATCGCGGCGGCCTGCAGCAGCATCCCAGCGACGATGGGTGCCTTGCGCCCGGCGGCATCGCTGAGCCAGCCCGTGACGAGTTGCAGCGCGCCCCAGATGAGCGGATACATCGCCGCGAGCAGCGCGATCCGGTCGAGCGACAGCCCGCGGCTCGCGAAGAACAACGGGAAGATGCCCCAGGCGACGCCGTCGTTCAGGTTGTTCACGAATCCTGCCTGCGCGATGCCGGCGAGATGTGCGTCCCG
>DASRHM010000065.1:0-8659 GCA_035650575.1 Dehalococcoidia bacterium
CTCGGCGGGCGCCTCCTCCGGGGTGGGCGGCGGCTCCGAGGCGCCTTCCGCGCTCGGCCCGTGCCCCGGGTCGCCCTGCTGCTGCTCGGCGTCCGCCATCTACTTGTCGCGCTCTTCCATGATCTTGTGCTGGAGCGCCAGGAAGCCGTCCATCAGCGCCTCCGGCCGCGGCGGGCAGCCGGGCACGTACACGTCCACCGGGATGATCTTGTCCACGCCCTGCAGCACGCGGTCGTACCGCGTATACGGGCCGCCGTTCGTCGCGCACGCGCCCATCGAGATCACCCATTTCGGGTTCGGCATCTGCTCGTAGAGCAGCTTCACCGCCGGCGCCATCTTCTTGGTCACCGTGCCCGACACGATCATCACGTCCGACTGCCGCGGCGAAGGCCAGGGCACGATGCCGAAGCGGTCGAGGTCGTGGCGCGGCATGAACGTCGCGATCATCTCGATGGCGCAGCAGGCGAGCCCGAACGTCATCGGCCAGAGCGAGGACTTCCGCGACGCCGCCAGCACCAGGTCCGCCGGCACCTGCAGGATCCCCGGCAGGATCTGGCGGTACAGCGCGTTCCCCGGGTCGTACGGCACCGGCGTCAGCCGCTGCCGCTCCCGCTCCACGCCCGTCTCCACGCGCTCCGGCGCAACGACGGGCGCCCCTTCCACCGTCTTCGGTGCGGCCTCCGGCGTCGCCGTCGACACCTCGCGCACCCGGACGTCGTCCCTCACTGCTTGGTCCATTGCAGGACCCCCTTCTTCCAGGCGTAGCCGAGTCCCGCCGCCAGGATGCCGATGAACAGCACCATCTCCCAGAACGCCGCCTTCCCCGCCAGCGCGAAGGTCGCCGCCCACGGGAACAAGAAGACGGCCTCGACGTCGAAGATCAGGAACAGGATGGCGAACAGGTAGTACCGGATGTGGATCTGCGCCCGCGCCCGCCCGATGGGCAGCATGCCGCACTCGTACGAGATGCCCTTCCCGGGCTCCTTCGAATACGGGGCGAAGATGCGGGCTGCGATCAGCGCCGTCCCGACGAGGATGAACCCGACAATTACCGCCACGAAGACGGCGAGATAGTTGTCGAGCAGAGCCGAGAACGGCAAGCGATCCCCTCCCGCCCGCAGCGCCGTGCGATTGCCGGATTCTCACCCGGAGACGCCCGGTCTGAATCTAGCGGGATCGTAACAACGGCCCTCTTGTAAGTCAATTCACAATCGGCCTCGCGCGGTCTCCCGCTCGCGCCCTCGCGCGCGCTGAATCTTTTCCAACATCCGGCCAATCCGCGGGCCGCGCCGGCCCGCCTTGACCTACAGTTGCGCCGGAGAGGAGGCAGCGTGCAGGACACGTTGAGCGCGCGGCCGGCGGCGGGCGCGGCGGCGCGCCACGAGGGCCTCGAGCAGCGCATCTCGGACGCGATCACCGCCTTCTGCGGCAAGATGCTCTTCGTCTACGTGCACGCGGCGCTCTTCGCCGCCTGGATCGCGACGCGCGGCTTCGGCCACGACGCATTCCCCTTCAACTTCCTCACCATGGCCGTCAGCCTCGAGGCGATCTTCCTCTCGACCTTCATCCTCATCTCGCAGAACCGCCAGCAGGCGCTCGCGGACGCGCGCAACGAGCAGGTACAGGACCGCCTGCAGCAGATGCTGCGCGACGTGATCAGCGACGAGAAGCTCGACCTCACGAACGAGAACATGATCCGGGAGCTGCTGAACCGCATCGACGTCCAGCACGTGCGGCCCATCGCCGAGCACGTGAATGACATCGCGGCGGCCGTCGCGCGCATCGAGGCGCGCGTCGGGGACGGCCGGTCAGGCTGAGACTCACGGCCATCCGGCCCTCCTGCCCGCCGCGGCCATCGCGGTACGCTGCGACCGGAGGACGTTGACCACCATGCACACGGCCGCGGCCCGCCGCCACGTCACGGTTTCGACGCTCCTCTGGGGCGCGCTGCTCCTCGTCGCGCTCGCCGCCGTGGCGACGAACCTCGGCGAGCTGCGTCAGATCGGGCACGTCGTCCGCCACGCCGCCTGGGGCTGGATCGCCGTGTCGACGGCGCTCGAAGCGCTGTTCGTCCTCAACCTGGCGCTCTTCTACTGGTCGTCGTTTCGCGCCAACCGCGCGCACGCCGACCTCCCGCGGTTCGTGCTGCTCACCTCGGCCTCGCACTTCGTGAACATCGTCTCGAAGACCGGCGGCCTCGCCGGCATCGCCCTCTTCGTGCGTGAGGGGCAGCGTCGCGGCGACTCCACCGCGCGCGTCACCGCCGGCTACGTCACCACCTACGTGATGAGCTGGGCGTCGTTCGTCGTCGTGCTGCTCCTCGCCCTGCTCCTGCTGTACCTGAGCGGGTCGTTGACGATCGTCGAGATCGTCGCCGCCGGCATCATGCTCGCGATCATCCTCGCCGTCGGCGGCCTGATGGTCGCGGGCCTGCGCAGCGAGGCCGCGCTGCTGCGGCTCTATCGCGCCGCCGCGCGGCCCCTGAACGCCGCCGCGCGCCTCCTGCGCCGCCCGCCGGTCATCGACGTGGCGACCGCGCCGGAAAGCGTGCGCGACATCTACGACGCGGTCTCCCAGGTGAAGCGCAAACCGCTGCACTACGCGCAGCCCTTCGCGCACGCGCTCGCCGTCGAGGCGCTCAGCATCGGCATGCTCTGGACCGTCGCATTGGCCGTGCGGGGCGACGCCGGGTTCGAGGTCGCCGTCGCCGGCTACGCTATCTCGCTGCTGTTTTCGATGATCGCCATCACGCCCGCCGGCATCGGCTTCGTCGAGGCGTCGCTCAGCGTGCTGCTCGTTTCGTTCGGCGTTGACCGCCATGCCGCCATCGCGACGGCCCTCGGTTACCGCCTGTTCGAGTTCTGGATCCCGCTGCTGCTCGGCGCCGTCAGCCTGCACCTGCTCCGCGAGCGCGGGGAGGCGCCGCGATGAGGCGTCGCGCGTCGGGTTCGGCCGAGCGCCACCTGATCGCGGTCGCCGCCGCCGCGCTCGGCCTGTTCGATACGTTCTTCACCGCCTTCCGCGCGCCCCTGTCGGGCTTTGGCCAGATCGAGGACGTCGTGCCGGAGGCCCTCCTGAACGGCAGCCGCTTCGCGCTCGTCATCATCGGCATCCTGCTGCTCGCGGCCGTGCCGGGGCTCTGGCACGGCAAGCGGTTCGCCTGGGCGATCGCCCTGGCGTGCGCCGTCGCCTCGGCGTTCCTGCACCCGGCGAAGAACGTCGACCTCTGGGGCACCGCCGGCAGCATCGCGCTCGCCGGCGCGCTGATCGGCGGGCGGCCGCTCTTCCCCGCCCGCAGCGACCCGCCGACCGCCCTCCGCGGATTCGCGCTGCTGGCGTTCGGCCTCGCCGCCGTCTTCGCCTACAGCGTCATGGGGCTGTATTTCCTCGACCGCGAGTTCCGTCACCCCGTGACCTTCGCCGAAGCGGTCGAGGACACGCTGCGCCTGCTCTTCATCGTGCCGGCGTCGCAGGTCGAGCCGCGCACCGGCCACGGCACCTGGTTCGTCGACTCCGTGCGCGTGGCGTTCCTCTTCGTGATGGTGCTCGGCGTCACCCAGTTGCTGCGGCCGGTGATCCACCGTGCGCGCGTCGCCCACGTCGAGCGCGAGCGCGTCCGCGCCCTGCTCGAGCGGTACGCGACGACCTCCCTCGCGCATTTCGCCCTGCTCCCCGACAAGGCGTACTTTTTCTCCGAGAGCGGCGACGCCGTCCTCGCCTACAAGGTCGTGGGCAGCACCGCCGTCGTGATGGGCGACCCGCTCGGCGACCCCGGCGAGTTCGATGCCCTCCTCTACGCCTTCCAGGAGCACTGCGCGCTCGACGGCTGGGCGTACGCCTTCCACCAGGCGACGCCGGCGTTCCTCCCGCTCTACGCGCGCCATGGCATGAAGTCGCTGAAGATCGGCGAGGAGGCGCTCGTCGACGTGCAGGCGTTCTCGCTCTCCGGCACCGCCGCCAAGCATCTCCGCGCGACGATGAACCGCTTCGCGCGCATGGGCTACCGGGCCGAGGTCCTGCGCCCGCCCCACGATGCCGCGCTTCTCCGCCGCCTGCGCGAGATCTCCGATGCCTGGCTCGCCCGCGGCGGGCGCCGCGAGCGCACGTTCACCCTCGGCCAGTTCGATGAGGCGGCCCTGCAGGCGTGCGACCTGGTCGTCGCGCGAGCTCCCGACGGCGAGGTGCGGGGGTTCGCGAACATCGTGCCCTCCTACCGCTCGCAGGTCGGCAACTACGATCTCCTCCGCTACGACGACGAGCCGAAGGCGATCGGCGACTTCCTCGTGCTCTCGCTGATCGCCCACTTCCGCGACGCCGGCTGCACCGCGATGACGCTCGGCCTGGCGCCATTCAGCGGCATCGAGCCGGACGGCAGCCGTTCGCCCGCCGCCCGCGCGATGCAGCTCCTCTACCGCCGCGGCACGTTCCTGTTCCGCTACACCGGGCTGCGCGAGTTCAAGGAGAAGTTCTTCCCGCGCTGGGAGCCCCGGTACCTCATCTACAGCAGCGAGCTCCAGCTTCCCGGCATCGCGCTCGCCGTTGCGCGCGCGGGCGAGGTCCACCACGGCCCGCACATCGACCTGCCGGTGCCGCCGGAGCCCGCCGGCATCCCTTCCCCCGCCGCCTAGCGCGAATCCCGGGATCGTCCCGGGCAGCCGCGGGATTCCCCTGAGCCCCGGAGCGGACGCGCCCGCCCATACTCCGGCCAGGATGATGGGCGAAGACCGGCAGCCCCGGGGCAGCGACGCCAGCGACGCGACGGTCACCGCGCGCCTGCGCTGGTGGCTGCCGCTCGCCGCGTGCATCGCCCTCGCCGCGCTCCTGCGGCTGCCCGGCCTCGGCGCGCGGCCGCTCGGCGGCGACGAGGCGGTCTTCTCGCTCATCGCGCGCCAGCTCGCGCACGGCGGCGGCTACGAGCAGGTGCCGCCGATGCACGGACCGCTGCACTACGTGGCGACCGCGGCGATCTTCCGCGCGTTCGGCGAGTCGGACGGCGCCGCGCGCCTGCTGCCCGCCCTCTTCGGCGTCGCGCTCGTCGCGGTGCCGTTCGCGTTCCAACGTCCCATCGGCCGGCCGGTCGCCGTCGTCGCCGCGCTGCTGCTCGCCGTGTCGCCCGTGCTCCTCTACTACAGCCGCTACGCGAGCGCAGACGTCGAGCTCGCATTCTTCACGCTCGCCATCGCGCTGACGCTCTGGCGCTACCTGCAGGCCCCGCATCGCGCGCTGCTCTACCTCCTGTCGGCGCTGCTCGCGCTCGCCGTCGTTACCAGCGAGATGGCGCTCCTGAGTACCGCGATCTTCGTCGCATGGCTCCACTACGTCGTCGCCCGGGACCTGTTCGCGCAGTACCGCGACCGCGGCGCCGCGGCGAAGGAGCCGACGCACTACGAGCGCCTCGGCCTCGAGCCCGGCGCCAGCGCGAAGGACGTGCGCCTGGCGTACCGCGGCCTGATCGCAGAGACCGACGACCGGCGCGCCGCCGAGGCGCTCGCCGCCGCCTACCGCGCCCTCGCCGACCCGCGCCGCCGCGACGCCTATGATCGGCGGCTCGCCGCGCGGGCGGTGCGCGCCACGCGCGCGCCGGTGGACGCGCCCGAGCCGGGCCTGCTCGCCCGCGCGGTGCTGTTCGCATCCGCCGGCCTGATCGCGGCCGCCTGGCCGTTCCTGCGCGGGCTCCGCGAGCGCGCTGGACTGCGCCGCCTCCCCGAAGCCGCAGGCCCGCTGCTCGTGATGGCGCTCCTCGCGCTGCCCTTCTACGGGCCGCTCGTCGAGTGGCTGCCGTTCGTCGGCGACCGCGGCTTCCCCGGCCAGCAGCCGGTCTACTACCTCGGACAGGGTTTCGCGCGCCAGCCCGGCGGCGAGCTGCCGGTGATGTTCGGCACGCTCGCCGTGCTCTTCGCCGCCGCGATGCTCGCCGGCATCGCCTGGCGCTGGCACATCTGGATCATCTGCTGGGCGACGTTCTACGGCATCGCCTTCACGCTCTTCAGCGGCTTCTTCACCGACGGCGGCGGCGTCTGGACCGGTCTCTGGGGCACACTCGATTACTGGTGGCGGCCCGAGGCGCAGAACACCATGCGCGCCGACTCCTACTACGCGACCCTGCTGCCGCTGTACGAGTTCCTGCCGCTGGCGATCGCCGCCGCCGGCGCGCTCGCGTTGGTCATCCGCGGCGCCGCGCGCGAACGAGTCATCGTGCTCGCGGCGGGCGCGTCCGTGGCGTTGCTCGCCGTCGCGCCGCCTTCCGCGCCCGTCGCCGGCGCGCACCGCGCCGATATCGCGCTGCTCGTCGCTCCGCTGGCCGTCCTGGCCCTGCGCATCCCCGACCTGCCGAAGTTCTT
The DNA here is from genome assembly GCA_035650575.1 of Dehalococcoidia bacterium. Taxonomy (GTDB): domain Bacteria; phylum Chloroflexota; class Dehalococcoidia; order DSTF01; family JACRBR01; genus DASRHM01. The sequence goes on from DASRHM010000065.1 coordinate 6,342, forward strand.
CGCCTTCTGGGCGGTCGCGGCGTTCTTCGCCTGCACGCGACTCGACCTCAAGGAGCCGTGGCTCGCCGTGCAGGTCGCGTTGCCGCTCACGATGTCCGCCGCCTGCGTCGTCGCCGAAGCAGTCGCACGCGTGCGCGTGCCGGCGCTCGACGTGCCCCGCGCGCCGCGCGTGCGCCTGAAGCTCGGCGCCGCCGCCGCGCTGGCGACCGCCGCGGCCGCCGTCGTGCTCGCTGCGCGCGTCGGCGTCGATGTCAGCTCCGGCACGCCCGGCGGCTCGCCGGCCGATGCGCGCGTCGAGTTGCTCGAGCCCGCCGTGCCGTCGCGCGACGTCCGCGACGTGCTCGCCGCCCTGCGGCAGGCCGATGCGGCTTCGGGCGCGGAGACGCCGGTCGTGCTCGACGCCTCGGATCGCTTCGCCCGCTCGTGGCTCTGGTACCTGCGCGACCGCCGCGACCTGAAATTCGAGGATATGCGCAAGGGCTACGACTTGCCCGCGGGCGCCGTCGCCATCGTCGACGCGCGCGACCGCGACCAGGTGCGCGTCGCCGGCGCCGCGACGGCGGTCGACTTCACGCAGGAGTGGATCGCCGGCTCCTCCGCGCCGTCGCCCGCGGCGCTCGCCGAGGCCGTCATCTTCGACCGCGCGCGCGATGCCGCGGCCGTGCGCGCCCTCCGAGGCGTCGCCTTCTTCCCCCAGCCGGCCGCCGTCACCGCCCCGGCGCGCTCGGATGTGCTCGGGGCCCGCACAGGCCCCGCGCGCTAAGGCCGTCCCTTCGGGATTGTGAATTCTTGCGCAGCCCTCGCCGGCCCGCGACAATGATCGCAATGGTGCAGGAGACGATCCCACTCGTCGGCCAGCCCGCCGTCGGGACCGCGGTCGACGAAGATGTCGAGCAGAACATCCTGCTCACCGGCGTCGACACGATCATGAACTGGGCGCGCAGCTCGTCGCTCTGGCCGACGATGTTCGGCCTGGCGTGCTGCGCGATGGAGATGATCGCGACGGCGACCCCGCGCTACGACATCGCCCGCTTCGGCGCCGAGATCTTCCGCGCGTCGCCGCGCCAGGCCGACCTGATGATCGTCTCCGGCACCTGCACCTGGAAGATGGCCCCCGCCGTCCGCCGCATCTGGCTGCAGATGCCCGAGCCCAAGTGGGCGATCTCCATGGGCGGCTGCGCGATCATGGGCGGCCCCTTCGCCTTCGGCTACAGCGTCCTCCCCGGCATCAATCTGATCATCCCGGTCGATGTCTACGTGCCGGGCTGCCCGCCGCGGCCGGAGTCGCTCCTCACCGGCCTGATCATGCTCCAGAACAAGATCATGGACGCCAGGGTCACCGGCCAGCGCGAGCGCCCCGAGCCCGACGGCGATTTCAGCCGCTACCTGCCGCCCGACGACCCGATCCGCCGCGAGCTCGAGTCCCTCTTCCCCCCGTTCCCCCCGTTCGAGGCATCGGAGTCCGTCCTCTAGCGGCCTCGAGCCCGGCGCGCCTCCGCGGACCACCGGCCTCCTGCGCACTACCACCTGCGACCTGCGACTAGCGATGCACGTACACCGGCATCCCGATCTCCGCGAACGCGTAGATCGCGTCCGGGTCGCCGGTGCGGATGCATCCGTTCGACACGCGCCCGGTCGATGCGTCCACCACCTGCCCATCCTTGTCGAGCAGGAACGAGTGGAACCCGTTCGCACGATCGATGTCGAATCCCACCCAGTCCCGGATGTACGTCCGGTACGGCGCGTCGTACTGCAGGTCCGCCGTCTTGTTGTAGACGTGGAACAGTCCCGTCTGCGTCGACTCGTACGCGCCGGTGTCGACCTGCGCGCCGACCGCGACGGGCGCGATCGCGCGCAGCACGGTCGCGCCGTCCATCAGCCGCACGCGGAAGTCCGTCACGTCGACGTCGATCCAGCGGCCGCTGTCAGGCGGCCCCGCGGTCGACGTCGCCGTCGGCGGCTCGGGCGCGGAGTCGACGGTGGCGAGCGGCGCCGGCTCGCCGGGCGCCGGCGCGGCGGTCGCCGTGGCCGGCGGCGCCGCGGGTTTGCCGCCGGTCTGCGCGCCCGCGGCGGACGCGCCCGGCGTCGGCGTGAGCGGCTCGATGGTTACCTGGGGCACTCGCCCGCGGCCGCCGCACGCGGCCAGCCCGGCGGCCAGCGCGCACAGCAGCGCGACGACTATCGGTGCGCGGATCATGCGCCGTGCGGCGTCCGGATCTCCGGCGACGCGAGGATCACCTCGGCCTCCGCCTCCGCCTCGCCGGAGACGAGCGCGCGCCGTTGCTGGACCTCTCCCGTGAGCACGCCGCCACGAGGCG
>DASRHM010000066.1:0-8287 GCA_035650575.1 Dehalococcoidia bacterium
CCGCAGCCGGTGCGCCTGTACTACATCGCCCCGAACTTCCGTTACGACCGGCCGCAGGCCGGGCGCTACCGCCAGCACTGGCAGATCGGCGCCGAGGCGATCGGCGATGCCGACCCGCTGGTGGACGCGGAGGTGATCGACCTTCAGCGGACGCTCCTCGCGGAGCTCGGCCTGCGCGAGGTCACGCTGAAGCTCAACACCATCGGCGACGCCAACTGCCGGCCGCGGTACATCGACGCGCTGCGGGACTACTACCGCCCGCACCTCGACGAGGTCTGCGCCGACGACCGCGTGCGGTTCGAGAAGAACCCGCTGCGCCTGCTCGACTGCAAGGAGGAGCGCTGCCAGCCGATCATCGCCGGCGCGCCGCGGCTGCACGACTACCTGTGCGACGAATGCCGCGCGCACTTCGACGCGCTCCTGCGCTACCTCGCGGCGCTCGGCATCGAGGCGGTGATCGATGAGCGGCTGGTGCGCGGACTGGACTATTACACGCGGACGGCGTTCGAGTTCCAGCCGAAGCAGGAAGCCGGGCAGAGCAGCATCGGCGGCGGCGGGCGCTACGACGGGCTGCTCGAGTTGCTCGGCGGCCCGCCAACGCCGGCGATCGGCTTCGGCACCGGCATCGAGCGGCTGATCCTCAACATGCGGCGCAGCGAGGCGCCCGTGCCGGCCGAGCCGGCGCCCGACCTCTACGTGGCCCACCTGACGCCGGAGGCCGCGGTCGCCGCGTTGCAGCTCGCCGATGCCGTGCGCGGCGCCGGGCGCGAGGCGATGGTGGCGCCGGGCGGGCGCAGCTTGAAGGCGCAGCTCCGCCACGCCAACGCGCGCCACGCCCGCTACGCGGCGATCATCGGCGCCGGCGAACTGGAGGCCGGCGAGGTGACGCTGCGCGACCTGCAGGACCACCGCGAGCGCCGGGTGAAGCTCGCCGACGTCCCGCGCGAAATCGGCGGCTGAGCGCCATGCCGGACATGCTCGCGCGGCTCTACGACCTCCCGTCGCCGGCGCCGTACGAGGCGCGGGCGGCCGCGGCGGGCGTGCGCGTGCGGCGCATGGACGCGTGGGACCGCGCGCCGGTGCTGCGCTTCGTGCGCGAGCAGTTCGGCGAGAACTGGGCCTCGGAGGCCGAGATGGCGTTCTCCGGCGGGCACCCCATCACCGGCTTCGTCGCCGTGCGCGAGGGCGAGATCGCCGGCTTCGCCGTGTACGAGGCGTCGCGGCGCGGCTATTTCGGCCCGACCGGCGTGCGCCCGGACGTGCGCGGCTGCGGCGCCGGCGCGGTGCTGCTCTTCCGCTGCCTGGAGAGCATGCGCGAGATGGGCTACGCATACGCCGTCATCGGCGGCGTCGGGCCGGCGGAGTTCTACGCGAAGGTCTGCGGCGCGCGGGTGATCGAAGGGAGCGAGCGCGGCGTCTACGGCGATCTCGCCGACGAGGCACGCGAGCGCGCGGCGCGCCGGACGTGATGGCGCCGGATGCTACAATTCGATCGAGGATGGAGAGCCCCCTCGGCGCAGGGGGTTTCTCGCTGTAACGGACATGTTCGACCGGCTCGAAGCAATCGAACAGCGATTTGACGACCTGACTGCCGAGATGGCGCGGCCGGAGGTCAGCGGCGACTACGAGAAGCTGCAGGCCCTCGCGAAGGAGCGCGCTTCCATCGAGCAGGTCGTGTCGCTGTACCGCGAGTGGAAGGCGAACCGCCGCGCGATCGAGGACGCCCGCGCGATGCTCGGCGACCGCGACGCCGAGATCGCCTCGCTCGCCCGCGACGAGCTCGAGGCGGCGGCCGCCCGGCACGCCGAACTGGAGTCCAAGCTCAAGCGCGCGCTCGTGCCGAAGGACCCGCGCGACGACCGCGACGTGATCGTCGAGATCCGCGCCGGCACCGGCGGCGACGAGGCGGCGCTCTTCGCGGCCGACCTCTACCGCATGTACACGCGCTACGCGGACCGGCGGGGCTGGTCCATCGAGCTGCTGTCGCTGAACGAGATCGGCATCGGCGGCATCAAGGAAGTCGTCTTCGAGGTCCACGGCGAGGGCGCATACTCGCGCCTGAAGTACGAGAGCGGCGTGCACCGCGTGCAGCGCGTGCCCGCGACCGAGGCGCAGGGGCGCATCCACACGTCGACCGCCACCGTGGCGGTGCTCCCGGAGGCGGAGGAGGTGGAGGTCGACATCAACGACGCCGACCTGCGCATCGACATCTTCCACTCGGGCGGCGCCGGCGGCCAGAACGTCAACAAGGTCGCGACGGCGGTGCGCATCACGCACAAGCCGACCGGCATCGTCGTCGTCTGCCAGGACGAGCGCTCCCAGCTCAAGAACCGGGTGAAGGCGATGGCCGTGCTCCGGGCGCGGCTGCTCGATGTCAAGCAATCCGCGCAGGCGGACGAGATCGCCGGCGCCCGCAAGCAGCAGGTCGGCGGCGCGGAGCGGTCGGAGAAGATCCGCACCTACAACTTCCCCCAGGACCGCCTGACGGACCACCGCATCGGCCTCACGGTGCACAACCTGCCCCGCATCCTGGACGGCGAGCTCGACGAGGTGATCGATGCCGTGTCCGCGCACGAGGAGGCGCGCCTGCTCGAGGAGCAGGAGACGCAGGCACAGCGCGCCGAGGCGCCGGGCGCCCGCGCGGGAGCGCGCTGACAATGCCCGCCGGCGCCGCGCCGCGGCACACGCTGGAGATCGAGTTCTGCATGAACTGCCGGTTCCAGGGCCGCGCCTTCTGGCTCGCGCGCGAGCTGCTCGACGCGCGCCCGGACCTCGTCGAAGCCTACGCGCTCGTCCCGTCGTCCGGCGGCGTCTTCATCGTCCGCTACGATGGCGAAACGGTCTGGGACTACGGCGCACAGGGCCGCTTCCCGGAGCCGAAGGAGATCCGCGAGGCCGTGCTCGCCGCCAGCGGCCGGCCGCCGACGCCACGCCCGCACTGATGTCCGCCCCGATGTACGCCGCGCTCCTCGCGGACGCGGCCGCGCGCCTGCACGACGTCGCGGGTGACGACGCCCGGCTCGAGGCGGAGGTGCTGCTCGCGACGGCGCTGCGCAGCGACCGCGCGCACGTCATCGCCCGGCTCCACGAGCCGGCGGACGATGCGACCGCGGCGCGCTTCGCGGCGTTGCTCGAGCGCCGGCTGGCGCACGAGCCGCTCGCCTATATCACCGGCGAGCGCGAGTTCTACGGGCTGGCGTTTCGCTGCACCCCGGCGGCGCTGATCCCGCGCCCGGAGACGGAACTGCTGGTGGATTTCGCGCTCGAGGAGGTCCGCACGCGCGGCGTGGCCGCGCGCATCGCCGACATCGGTACGGGCACGGGCGCGGTCGCCGTCGCCGTGGCCGTGCACGCGCCCGGGACGCGCGTCATCGCGACGGACAGCGCCGGCGACGCGCTCTCGCTCGCGCGCGAGAACGCGCAGCGCCACGGCGTCGCCGACCGCATCGAGCTGCGGGCGGCGGACCTGCTCGACGGCCTCGGCGTGCTCGACGTGATCGTCGCGAATCTCCCGTATGTGGCGCAGTCCGACTACGACCGGTTGCCGCCGGAGATCCGGGAGCACGAGCCGCGGGCGGCGCTGCTCGCGGGCCCGCGGGGAACGGAGGTCGTGGGGCGGCTGCTCGCGGAAGCTCCCGCACACCTCGCTTCGGGCGGCGCGCTCGCCGCCGAGATCGGCGACGCGCAGGCGGACGAGCTGCTCGCGGCGGCCCGGCGGGCCTTCCGCGACGCCGCGTGCTCCGTTATCAAGGACGCCGGCGGGCGCGACCGCGTGCTCGTGGTGCGGACGTAGGAGGTGCGGTTGGAGGAGATCGGGTTCGAGGCGGCGGTCGCGGCCCAGGCGCGCGCGCTCGTCGGCGGTGACGACGCGGCGTTCGCCTCGTGGCTGACGCCGGCGGCGCTCCTGGCGCTGCGCCCTGATGGGCGCCGGCTGCCGCGCGCCCGGAAATACGACATCGTGCGGGCGTCGCACGACGGCGGACGCGGCGAGAGTGAAGTGCGGTTTCGCGGCGCCGGAAGCTTCGTCATGCGCGAGACATGGGAGTGTCGTGACGGCGCATGGAAGGCCGTCGCGGCCGAGCTGCCGTCCGACGGCCTGCGCTTGCCGTGGTGGCGGCGCCTGCTGCCGTCCGGGACCGAGACAACGCCGCAACGACGGGAATTGAGCTGACGGTGGCGCTCGAGGAGCAGGCGGTCACGCTCGACGCGGGCGGCGTCACGCTCGAGGCGATGCTGCACGCACCGGACGCCGCGCACTTCGCCGCCGTGGTCCTGCATCCGCATCCGCGGTACGGCGGTGACATGCACAACCACGTCGTGACGACGGCCTGCCGCGCGCTCGCGACCCTCGGGGCGGCGACGCTGCGGCTCAACTTCCGCGGCACTGGCGGCAGCGGCGGCACGCACGACGACGGCCGCGCCGAGCAGGACGATGCGCGCGCGGGCATCGCCCGCGTTCGGGAAGCCGCGCCGGGCAGGCCTCTGCTGCTCGCGGGCTACTCCTTCGGCGCGCAGGTCGCGGCGTCCGTGGCCGCCAGGCGGGCGCCCGATGCCCTCGCGCTGATCTCCCCGCCGGTGGCGTACGCCCCGCTGCCGAAGCTGCCGGAGGGGCTGCCACTGCTTGTCATAACAGGAGGCCAGGACCCGGTCGCGCCCGCCGACATCGTGCGGGGCCTGGATGGGCACGGCATCGATGTGGTCGTCGTGCCGGGGGTGGACCACGGCTGGTGGGGCGGCGACGAAGCCCTCGCCGCGGCGCTGATTCGGCTCGCCGGGCGCTTGCCGGGAGTGCCGCCCGCTCTCTGAGCTGGTTTCCAATCTGCCGATAATCACGCCGTGGATCAGACGCTCCTACCCGAGACGGCGCGCGCAGAGGTCCGGCGGCTCGTGCTCGTCTCGCGCGCGGCTGGCGTCTGCGTCGGCCTGGCGCTCGCGCTGGGCGCGTTCTATGTGCACCGTGGCTACCTTGGCTCGCGTGAGGCGCTGTACGAGTTCGCGACGGTTGCCGTCGGGCTTGGCGCCTTCATCGTGCTCTCGACGGTCACGCGCCTCGGCCACGCCCGCATCCTCGAGCAGAGCCTGCAGGAAGTGCAGAAGCTCAGCGACCAGCTCCGGGAGATGGCGACGGCCGACCCGCTGACGGGGCTCCTCAACCTGCGCGCCTTCCAGGAGCGGATCGCGCGCGACCTGGAGGACGCCGCGCGGCAGCGCACGTCCCTCAGCCTGATCGTCGCCGACCTGGACAACTTCAAGCTGCTCAACGACTCGTTCGGGCACGCCTTCGGCGACGCCGTACTCCGCCGGACGGCCGAGGTATTCGCCGCCGGCGGCACCGCCGGCGCCTACGCCGCGCGCCTCGGCGGCGATGAGTTCGCGGTCGTGCTCCCCGGCTGCTCGCGCGAGGAGGCGGCGCGCGCCGCCGGCGAGATCGAGCGGGCGCTCGCGGACTTGCGCATCGACGGCCGCCAGAGCGCGACGCTCGGGAGCTTCGGCGTCGGCACGTACCCGGATGACGGCGCAACCGTGCAGTCCCTGTTCGCCGCCGCCGATGGGCGGATGTACAGCGAGAAGCACCACCGCAAAGCCGAGAACCTGTCATCGCTCGCCGGCGCCTCGCGCAAGCTCTTCGTCAGCGTCGGGGCGGCGCTGCGCCCGGACCGGACGACCGCGGAGATTCTCGATGAGATCGCGGCGGCGGCGCGCACCCAGTTCGCGCTCAGCCTGGTGCGCATCGCGGTGCGCGCCACCGACGTGCACCCGGAGATCATCGCGGTGTCCGCGGCCAGCCGCGAGATCGCGGACGCGGCGCGCGCGGCGCCCGCCGGCCCGCTCGACCTGGCGGACCTGCGTGGCCTGGTGCCGCCGGAGGCCTGGGCGATCGACGCGCCGATACCCGACGAGAGCGGCGCGCCCGGGTCGCTCTCGCTTACCGGGCTGCCGGCGTCGTCGTTCCGGCCCGACGCGCGCGTCGTGCTCGCGCTGGCGGACCTGATCCAGGCGATCGTCGCCAACGGCCGTGCGCACGTCGACGCGCAGCGCGCCGGCCGCGAGCGCGACATCCACATCGAGTTGGCGCGCGCGCTCGCCGCCGGCGGCACGCTCGACGAGCGCCTTTCGCGCGTCGCCGAGATGCTCGCGGAGTTCATGGGGGCGACATCGGTGGCGATCGAAGGCCTCGCGCGGCCGGGCGCGACTGCGCCGCCGTTCAACATCGCGTCCGGTGCCGACCCGGCGTTCCTCGAGCGATGGGTGGCGGCGCGCAATTCGCCGCAGGGCCAGGCGTTCCTCACCGCCATCGCCGACGAGACGCCGTGCATCATCCCGTCGCCCGCCGATGACCTGCGCATCCCGGCGACCGAGCGCAAGTTGCTGCGCGCGGCGGGAATCAGCGCTTCGGCGATCGCCGCGATCCGATTCGAAGGCGACGCGCTGGGGATGCTCGCCGCCGTCTGCACCAACAAGGACCATTGCCGCGAGGACTGGCTGCAAGTCCTGTCGTCGATCGCGGACCACCTGGCGCCGGTGATGAAAGTCGCGCTCCTCAGCGAAGAGCTGCAGGCCTCGTACGAGGAGCTGGAGCGCGCGAGCCGCGAGTCGCTGGCGCGCCTGGCGCAGGCGGCCGAGGCGCGCGACCCGCACACCGGTGGCCACCTCCGCCGCATCCAGCGCTACAGCGAGGATCTCGCGCTGGAGCTCGGGTTGTCGGCGGAGGAGGCGCGCGCGATCGGCGCCGCATCGGCCGTCCACGACTTGGGGAAGCTGCAACTGCCGGACCAGGTGCTCCTGAAGCCCGGCAGGCTCGATGCGGCGGACTGGGCAGGGATGAAGAAGCACCCCGAGCACGGCGAGCAACTCATCGGCGATTCGCCCATGTTCGAGGTGGAGCGGTGCGTGGCGCGCTGGCACCACGAGCGGTGGGACGGCTCCGGGTACCCCGACGGGCTTGCGGGCGAGCAGATCCCGCTGCCGGCGCGCATCGTCGCCGTCGCCGACGCATTCGACGCGCTGACGACGGTGCGTCCCTACAAGCCGGCATGGCCCCTCCAGCGCGCGTACGACGAGATCGTCTCGCAGCGCGGCGCGCTCTTCTGCCCGGACGTCGTCGCCGCCTTCGAGCGCCTCTGGCGGCGCGGCCGGCTCGCCGAGCTGCACGCGGAAGCCGCGGCCGAGGGCGAAGGCGAGGAGCCGGAGCGGCTGGCGGCGTAGGTGGCAGCACCCCCCGGCGATGCCGTCCCCGACCGACGCACCGGTTCTGGCCCAGTCGAATCTAGACGTGACATAACACGAGCGATTTCGCCGGGAAATAGCCCGCGATCGTAGGCCAGACGGCCCAACAGGTCCCTCTCCCCCGAACCGACCATCCCATTGGGTCAGTGAGCGTCGCGTCCGTGCAGCAGCGGTGGGCGGCGCAAGTCAGGGGGTGATGTTCTGCTGAAACGAAAGGTCGCCGAAATGGCTGCCTGGCTGGGCGTCGGTCCGGCCCGGTGGCTGCCGATCATGAGCGCGCTCGCGCTCGCAGCCGGCTCGATGGGGGCCGGCGCCATCCTTCGAAACAGCGACAACAGCCGGAGCGCCGTGAGGCTCTCGCCCGCGAAGGGCGAGGCCGGGAGCGTCGTTACGCTCGAGGCGCCGATGCAGGCGCAGACCCTGGCGGTCGTCCGCTGGGACGGGCACGCCTCGGCCTATCAGGCGAAGGCCGTAGACGACGCCGGCAAGATGCGCCTCGTCGGAAGCGTCGCCGTGCCCGAGGACGCGGCGCCCGGCACGCACCTCGTGTCCGTGAGCTATTCGGACGGGACGACGGTCGAGGGGCGGTTCTCCGTGACCGAGGCCCGGCGCTTCAACCGTGGCCGCGGTTCGCGCGCGGCGGCGACATCGACCGCCAATTCCGCGTCGGGCTCGGCCTCGATCGCCGCGACGGCGACGGCGGCCGTCGCGCTGCCCGTCGGCGAGACGCTGACGCCGGTGAACACGCCGACGCCGGTGCTGCCGACGCCGACGCCTACGCCGACCAGGACGCCCACGAACACGCCGACGCGCACGCCGACGCCGGTGCCGCCGACGAGTACGCCGGTGCCGCCGACGAGCACGCCCGTGCCGCCGACGAGTACGCCCGTGCCGCCGACGGCAACGCGCACGCCGGTACCGCCGACGAGCACGCCGACGGCGGGCAGCGGGACGCGGGACAAGCTGTTGCAGCCGTTCGCGTCGGACTCGCCGTGGAACATGCCGATCGGCTCCGGGGCGCAGTACGTCGCGGCGAACCTGCCGCGCACGAACGTCGAAG
>DASRHM010000067.1:0-16423 GCA_035650575.1 Dehalococcoidia bacterium
GCCATCTGCGCGGAAAGGGACGCCGGGGCTAGCGCGTTCTGTCGAGCGCGGGATCTGCGTGGCGGCGCGCCGCTATCGGACCCGTGTTCGGCGCACGGGCTGGGACATTTCTGTCTGAAGTCGTGTCCCTCCGGATGCGTCGAGACAGGCTGCGCCGTCGGGTGCGCTGTCCGTCCGACGCTGGTTGTGGAACGCCAGGTGCGCCCTGGTGCAAGCCATCGATGTCCATCTCTGACCATGCTGCGCGGAAGCCAAGAGGCCGGCGCGCGCGCCGGCCTCTCGTGCGTGCTGCGTGACCGGCGATCAGGCGTGCGCCATCTGCGCGGAAAGGGACGCCGGGGAGACCATGCCATCGAGCACGCGCTCGAGCGCCATAGTGTGCGCGCAGGCGCCCCAGCCGGAGAAGAAGTCGCAGCTGCAGCGCCAGGTGTCGCCATCGAGTCGCACCTCGTGGCGGTCGTTCTCACCTTCGAAGTCGACGAGGAGGCTGCTGACGCGCATGCGGGTGCGCTCCTGCGCGTAGCGCTTGGCCTTGTCGATCTTGCCGATGAGTCCTGAGTTCATCCCGTCGTCTTCCTTTCCCTCATGCGAGGACTGAGGTGAACAAAACGCCGTACGCGGGTGCGCACGGCGTTACGACCGAGATACAGGTTGCCGGAGGGACGTGTCCAAGGCGGCGGCCTCCTTCGACCCTTCCAAGCTAATACTCGGACCGCCAGCCCGTCAAGACGATCGCCTAATGGAACTTGTTGACGGCGGCGCGGCGCCCTCCCGCGGCGCCTCGACGACGGCGATGCCGAGCATGCCCGGGCCGCCGTGGGCGCCGAGCACCGGCCCGAAGCGGCCGCTCATCAGCTCGGCTTCGGGCGCCAGCTCGCGGGCGCGGGCGGCGAGGGCATCGCAATCCCCGGGCGTAGTCGTGTGCATGACGACCACGTTCGAGACGGGCGCGTGCTTGCCGATGAGCGCGGCAAGCTCGTCGAGCGCCTTCGCGTGCGAGCGGACGCGCGTGACGGGGTGCGCCTCGCCATCGCGCACGGTCAGGATCGGCTTCAAGCGCAGGAGCCCGCCGACGAACGCCTGCGCGCGGCCGATGCGCCCGCCGCGGCGCAGGTACTCGAGCGTCTCGAACGCGACGGCGACGTCGAGGCGCGCGGCGACCGAGCGCGCCTCGCCCGCGCACTCCTCGCGGGAGCCGCCGGCGGCGGCGCATCGCGCGGCGGCGATCGCGCACAGCCCGAGGCCCATCGATACGCTGCCGGAGTCGATGACTTCGATCTGGCCGGGCGCGACGGCGGCGGCCGCGGCGCGGGCGGCGTTCACCGTGCCGCTGAACTTCTCGGAGAGGTGCACCGAGACGACATCGCCCTGCGACGTGAGGTGCCGGTAGGCGTGCTCGAAGAGCGCCGGCGGCGGCTGCGCGGTCGTCGGCAGATCGTGCGCGGTCTGCAGGCGCTCGTAGAACTCGTCGGCCGTGAGGTCGACGCCGTCGCGGAACGACTCGGCGCCGAAGACGATCGTCAGCGGCACGACCGTGATGCGCAGCTCGTCAGCGAGCGCGCGCGGCAGATCCGCCGTGCTGTCCGTCACGACGTGGACGCGGGCGCTATTCGCAGCCAATGACGTAGGGGTAATGCGGCTGCCCGCCGCGCACCACTTCGACCTCGCAGCCGCACTCCGCGTGCACGATAGCAGCGAGCGCGCAGGCCCCGGCTTCGTCCTCGCCGGCGCCCCAGTACAACGTGACGAAGGAATCCTCGCGGCCGGCGGCCATCTGGCGCACGGCCTCGAGCGCCGCGTCCGCCAGCGCGTCGGCGGCCACGGTCAGCTCGTGGTCGACGAGCGCGATCCACTGGCCCTCGCGCACGGCGAGCGACCCCGCGCGCGTGTCGCGCACGGCGCGCGTCACTTCGGCCGTGCGCACGCGCGTGATGGCCTCGCGCATCGCCGCCAGGTTCGGATCGAGCGCCTCCTCCGGGTTGAAGGCGACGAGCGCGGCGACCTCCTGCGGCGCGCTCACCGCGGGCACGACGTGCACGCGCGCGTCGCCGGCGGCCGCGGCCGCCTGTTCCGCCGCCATGACGACGTTGCGGTTCCCGGGCAGGACGATGACGTCGCGCGCCGCCACCGCGCGCACCGCCTCCGCGATGGCGCCGGCGCTCGGGTTCATCGTCTGGCCGCCGGCGACGGTCGCGGCGGCGCCGATCGAGCGGAACACGTCGGCGAAGCCATCGCCCGCCGCCACCGCGACGACGGCGACCATCGCCGGCGCGCGCCCGGGCGCGGCCGCCCGCACGCGCGCGACCTGGGCGCGCATGTCGTCGACCTTCTCGTGGGAGACGGCGCCGTGCGCGCGTCCGCGCGCGAGCGCCGCCTCCGGCTGGCGCGTGTGCACGTGCACGCGCGCCAGGCCCTCGCCCGCGACGACGAGCGCGCTGGTGCCGAGCGCGCGCACCTCGCGCCGCAGCGCGTCGACATCGAGCGCGTCGCCGCTGACGACGAACTCGGTGCAGAACCCTTCCTCGGCGACGCCGTGCGCGCGCTGGGTCGCGGCGAGCCAGCCGGCGTCGATGCGCCCGAGTCCGTCCCCGGTGCGCGGCGCGCTCTCGCCGCGGAGGCCGCGCAGCATGCCCTCGAACGCGACGAGCAGGCCCTGCGCGCCGGAGTCGACGACGCCGGCCTCGCGCAGCACCGGCAGCAGGTCCGGCGTGCGCGCGACCGACGCACGGGCGGCGTCGACGACAGCGGCGAGCATCGCATCGGGAGAATCCGCCGCGTGCTCGCCGGCGGCGCGCGCGGCATCGGTGATGCAGGTGAGGATGGTGCCTTCGCGCGGCTCCGAGACGGCCGCGTACGCCTGCTCGCGCCCGGCGGCGAGCGCCTGCGCGATCGCGCGTGCGTCGGCCGCTTCGATGCCATCGAGCGCGCGCGCCATGCCGCTCAGGATCTGCGAGAGGATGACGCCGGAGTTGCCCTTCGCGGACATCAGCGCCTCGCGCGCCGCGTGGTGCGCCGCCTCGGTCGCGGTCGCGGCGGCGGAGGCGGCCGCGGCGGCGGGCGCGAGCGTCAGCGACATGTTCGTGCCGGTGTCGCCATCGGGCACGGGGAAGACGTTGATCGCGTTGATCGCGGCGGCCTGCGCCGAGAGCGCGTCGGAAGCGCCCTCGAGCATGCGCGCCAGCGTCGGGCCGTCGATCGCGCCACGAGGCTTCGCGGTGCGGTCGACGCGACGGGAACGGGGTCGGCCCATGGGCTGGCGGTTGCCTCCGCGCGCGGGCGCGTGGTAGATTTCTCCGTCCCGATCATATCACGGGTCCAATCGCACCGAGGAGAACATGCCGGCCATCTGCGCCGTCTGCGGCAAGGGAACGACGTTCGGGCGGAACATCCGCCACCAGCACTCCGGGCGCTGGGTGCGGAAGGCGCCGCGCACGAACCGCACCTTCCGCCCGAACCTGCACAAGCAGGTCGTCTACGTCGGCGGCGATGCCGTGCGGGTGAAGATCTGCACGCGCTGCCTCCGCAACCAGACCAAGGCCTCCTGACCCGCCTCGCCTGATGGCGCCGCCGTTCGTATCGGTCGTCGTCCCGGTGCGCAACGAGGCGCGGACGATCGAAGCCTGCCTCTACAGCATCGCCGCGCAGACGTACCCGCGCGACCGCATCGAGGTGCTCGTCGTCGACGGGATGTCGGACGACGGGACGCCGCAGATCGTCTCGCGCTTCGCCGCGGAGTCGACGGTCGACGTGCGCCTGCTGCGCAACCCGCGCCGGTTGCCCGCCGCCGCGATGAACCTCGCGCTCGATGCCGCGCGCGGGGACATCATCGTGCGGCTCGACGGCCACGCGGCGGCGGCGCCCGATTTCCTCGCGCGCAGCGTCGCGCTGCTCGAAGACAGCGGCGCCGACTGCGCGGGCGGCATCATCGAGAGCGTCGGCGACACGCCGGCGGGCGAGGCGATCGCGCTCGCGATGGCTTCGCGCTTCGGCGTCGGCGGCGCGCGCTTCCGCACGGGCGGCGAGGCGGGGCCGGCGGACACCGTCGCGTTCGGCGCGTACCGACGCGACGTCTTCGCGCGCATCGGGCGCTTCGCGGAGGACATCGAGGGCGGCGAGGACGACGAGTTCAACTACCGCCTGCTCGACGCGGGCGGGCGCATCGTGCTCGACCCGGCGATCCGCAGCCGCTACCTCGTGCGCGGCGACCTGCGGTCGCTCTGGCGCCAGTACTTCCGCTACGGCCGCGCGAAGCCGGAGGTGCTGCGCCGCCATCCGGCGCAGGCGCGCCTGCGGCAACTGGCGCCGCCGGCGTTCGTGCTCGCGCTCGGCGCGGGGGCCGTCATCGCGCCGCGCGCCGGGCTGGCGCCGCTGCGGGCGCTCGCCGCCGCATACGCCGTTGCGGCGGCGGGGGCGTCACTGCTCGCGGCGCTGCCCGGAGGGAAGCCGCGAGCGCTGCCGCGGCTGCCGGCGGCGTTCGCCTGCATGCACGTGGCGTACGGGCTCGGGTTCTGGGCCGGCGCGGGCGATGCGCTGCGGCGCGCAGTGCTCGCGCGCGTGGTGCGGAGGGCGGAGGCGCCGGCGCTGCGCGACGTCGCGGAGTAGGGGCGCGGGCGCCGGCGCGTAGGCCTGCGGAGAGAAATCATCTTTCCGGGCAGGCCCCGCAGCCCCCGGGCAGGAGGGTGCGCCTCCTCCTGCACCTGCTCTGGGCTGGCGGGCAGTCTGCACTCGGGGACGCAATCTGCGGACGCGACTACGCCAGCGGGTTGGCGGCGAGGTCGAGGACGAGCTGCACGAGGGTGCGCGTGGGGATGCCGCTCGCGCCCTTCGTGATCACGCCCTTCTCGCGGTCGAAGAAGTCGACGCCGGCGATGTCGAGGTGCGCCCACGGGCGGTCATCGACGAACTCCTGGAGGAAGAACGCGGCGAAGATCGAGCCGGCGCCGCGGCCTCCGCTGTTCTTCATGTCCGCGACCTCGCTCTTTAGCGCCTCCCGGTACTCGCGGTACATCGGGAACCGCCAGAGCTTCTCGCCCGTCGCCTCGGACGCCGCCGTGAGGCGCTGGACGAGCGCATCGTTGTTCGAGAACAGGCCGTAGGCAACGTTGCCCAGCGCGATCGACATCGCGCCGGTGAGCGTGGCGACGTCGATGAGCGGCGAGAGGCCGAGCTTGCACGCGTAGGCGAGCGCGTCGGCGAGGATCAACCGTCCCTCGGCGTCCGTGTTGATCACCTCGATCGTCTTGCCGTTCATCGCCCGCAGCACGTCGCCCGGTTTGGTGGCGTTGCCGCCCGGCATGTTCTCGGTCGCCGGCACGAGCGCGGTGACGTTGACCTTCGGCGCGAGCTGCGCGATCGCGCGCATCGCGGCGATCACGGCGGCGCCGCCGGACATGTCGCCTTTCATCTCCTCCATGCCCTGCGCCGGCTTGATGGAGATGCCGCCCGTGTCGAAGGTGATGCCCTTGCCGATGAGCCCGATGCCCGCCGACTCGCCGTTTCCCTGGTACGTGAGGACGATGAACTTGGGCGGCTGCTGGCTCCCCTTCGCGACGCCGAGGAAGCTGCCCATCCCCATCTCCGCGCACTCGTCGCGGTCGAGGATGCGGCAGCCGAGGCCGGCCTCGCGCGCCATCGCCTCCGCCCGCGCGGCGAACTCGGTCGGGGTGAGCACGTTCGCGGGCTCGTTCGCGAGGTCGCGGGCGAAGCAGGCGGCTTCGGCAACCGCCGTGCCGCGCGCGACGGCGCGCTCGAGCGCCTTGAGCTTGGCGTTGTCGTGCTCGACGATCGTCAGCGCGCGCACCTCGCCGCCGGCGTCGTCCTCGTCCTTCTTCTTGTGCACGTCGAAGCGGTAGAGCCCGAGCAGCGTGCCCTCGGCGATCGCCTGCGAGCAGGCTTCGGCGTCGAGCCCCGCGATGCCCGCGCCGTGCGCGATCGTCGCCGCCTCGCTGATCCGCCGGCCGCGCAGGTAGCGCGCGAGGTTCGCGCTGAGGTCGCGCACGCGGTCGATGGTGAACTCGGCGGGCTTGCCGAGCCCGGCGACGAGCACGCGCGGCGCCGGGATCTTGCCGAACGTGTGCACGAGCGTCAGCTCGCCCCACTTGCCGCGGATGTCGCCCTGGCGGATGAGCTCGCTGAGCATGCCGTCGAGCGCCCGGTCGACGGCGCCGGTGCCGCCGCCCGGCATGGTGATGCCCTCGAACAGGTTGACGATCAGGCAGGGAGACTCGGTGCGGGTGATGTCGCCGGCGGCGACCTTGATCTGCATGCGGGCGCGCCCTCTCGCTCGAAGTAGCCGGCGGCACGCCGCCGCCCGGCCGCCCAACTATAGGTACGCGCCGGGGGTCGGGCAACGGCGGACGAACGCGGACCTACGTCCGCGCCGGCACGTCGGCCAACGCCGCGCGGAGGTCGTCGGCGGTCACCGCGCCGGGGGCGAGACGTTCGCGGGCCATGCGGTCCGCCGTGCGGCGCAGGAGCTCGTTGACCGGCGTCGGGACGCCGTGCAGGCGGCCGAGGAGCACGATCTCGCCGTTCAGGTAGTCCGCCTCGATCGAGCCGGCGCCGCGGGCGAGGCTCTGCCACGACGAGCCGCCCTCGCGTGCGCGGCCGGCGATCGGCTGTTCGCGCATGGCGTCGCGGCGGCGGGCGTCCATCTCCTCGCGGCCCGCGCAAGCGATACCGGCGGCGCGATAGCACGCGAGCGCCTCGTCCACCGCGCGGGCGCTCAGGTCGCCCCACTCGCGCCCGAGGCCGCAGATCGCTTGGAGGGCGTTGCTCAGGTTGGAGAGCAGCTTCGCGTACTTCCAGCGCATGACGTCGGCCAGGGCGCGGGCGCTGAAGCGCGACGCGGAGAGCGTCGCCGCGACTTCCTCCGCGAGCGCGTCCGTGCCGGACGGGTAGCGGCCGAGGTCGAGGATGCCGTGCAGCGGCGTCGAGTACGACTGCACGATGCCGGGCTCGAGGTGCGTGGCGGGCATGATCACCAGCACGCCGTACACGCGCGCGAAGCGGCGCAGCGCGAGGCGCTCGTTCTCGACGCCGTTCTGCACGCAGAACACGGGGACGTCGGGCCCCGCCGCATCCTCGAGCGCGGCGAGCGCCGCGGTCGTGTCCTGCGTCTTCATGCAGAGCAGCACGACATCGTCGGGCGTGAACGCGACCTCGCGCGGGTGGCCGTACGCCGCGATGCGCTGCGTCACGGTCTCGTCCGGGCATTCGAGCGTCAGGCCGCGCGCGCGGATGGCCTCGAGGTGCGCGCCGCGGGCGATCACCGCGACGTCGTGCCCGTGACGCGCGAGCTCGGCGGCGATGACGCCGCCGATCGCGCCCGCGCCGTAGATGACGTAGCGCATGCCGCTAGACGACGTGCATGCCGGGCGCGGGGAACTGGCGGCAGAAGTCGCGCACCTCCTCGCCGATGCGGTCGATGTGCTCGGCATCGTCGACGTGCGCGACGACGTCGTCCATCCAGCGTGCGATCTGGCGCATGTCCCCCTCCTTCATGCCGCGCGTCGTCACGGACGGCGTGCCGATGCGCAGGCCGCTGGGGCTGAAGGGCTTGCGCGGGTCGAAGGGGATCGTGTTGTAGTTGCCGACGATGTTCGCCCGGTCGAGGGCCTTCGCGGCCTTCTTGCCGATCACCTTTTTGCCGGTGAGGTCGATGAGGATCAGGTGGTTGTCGGTGCCGCCGGTGATCAGGTCGAAGCCGCGCTCCCGCAGCTCGGCCGCGAGCGCTTTCGCGTTGGCGACGACCTGCGCGCCGTACTCGCGGAACTCCGGCGTCGCCGCTTCCTTCAGCGCGACGCCGACGCCGGCGATCGTGTTCTCGTGCGGGCCGCCCTGCAGGCCGGGGAACACCGCCTTGTCGATCGCCTCGGCGTGCTCTTCCCTGCACAGGATCATCGCCCCGCGCGGGCCGCGCAGCGTCTTGTGCGTGGTCGTCATGATCGCGTCGGCGTAGGGCGCGGGATCCGGGTGCACACCGGCGACGATGAGCCCGGCGATGTGCGAGATATCGGCGAGGAAGCGCGCGCCGACCTCCTGCGCGATCTCGCCGAACGCCTTGAAGTCGTACTGGCGTGGGTACGCCGTCGCGCCGGCGACGATGATCTGCGGCCGCTCCTTCTTCGCGATCGCGCGCACCTGGTCGTAGTCAATGTGGTGGCTGCCGGGGTCCACCTCGTACTGCACCGAGCGCCAGAAGCGGCCCGTCGCGCTGACGCCCCAGCCGTGCGTCAGGTGGCCGCCGTGCGGCAGCGCCAGGCCCATGATCGTGTCGCCGGGCTGCAGCAGCGCGTAGTACACGGCGAGGTTCGCCGGCGAGCCGGAGTAGGGCTGCACGTTCGCGTGGTCGACGCCGAAGAGCGCCTTCGCGCGGTCCTGCACGAGCGTCTCGAGCTGGTCGATGTAGCGCTGGCCCTCGTAGTAGCGACGGCCGGGGTAGCCCTCCGAGTACTTGTTCGCGAGCACCGACCCCGTCGCCTCCATCACGGCGCGGGACGTGTAGTTCTCCGACGGGATGAGGCGGATGCTCTCGACCTGGTATCGCTCCTCCGCCTTGATGAGGTCGAAGACCTCGCGGTCGGTGCGCTCGACTTCCGCCAGATAGGGATCGCCGACGTGCGTCGTCATGCGTGGTGGCTCCTTGTGCTGGGACCTGCCGGACAAAAGAAAACGGCCACGATCGCCGGGCGACCGTGGCACGCGCGCGGGAGTGCCGACGACCGCCCTAGCGGCGTGGCCTGCGTCCGGCTCCCAGGCGGTCCCGGCGGTGTGTCATCGCGCCCGCAGCCTATCGGCCGGCGAGCGATGGTGTCAACGCGCGGCGGTGGGCTATCGTGGCGCGGCGGAGGGCAGATGCAGGAAGCGCCGCGGCTCGTGTTCGAGGGCGTCATCGGCTACGGCACGGGCGACGCCGAGGAGGCCGCGCACTTCTTCGAGCACACGCTGGGGCTGGAGGCGGCGGGGGAGGAGGGCGGCCTGCGCCTGTACCGGCTCGGCGAGGAGTTGACGCTGGCCGTCGACGCGACCGGCTCCTACGCGGGGCAGCCGCCGTACCTGCTCTTCAGCACGCCCGACCTCAACGCCGCGGCGGAGCACTTCGTCGCGCGCGGCTGCCAGCTCCGGGAGCTGGACTGGGGCCCGGCAGGGTCGGGCTTCCTCGCCCGCGCGCCGGAGGGTCACACCGTGTGCGTGGTCGATGCGGCGGTGCTGGGCTAGGGACGCTCGAGAGGGACAAGCTGCGAAGCTCGTGGCGACCGCTACGCCCCGCCCGCACGCACGTAGCCCGCGAACGCGACGTCGTCGCCGAGGCGCACGATCTCGGTGTCGCGCAGGGTGATGGCATCGGCCATGCGCGCGGCGCCGGCGCCGGCGACCGCGGGGTAGGCGCCGCCGCCGACGATCTTCGGGGCGATCACGGCATGCACCTTGTCGACGAGCGCCGCCGCGAAGAGGCTCCCGTGCAGGACGCCGCCGCCCTCGGCGAGCAGCAGCATGACGCCGCGTCCCGCCAGCTCGCGCATGAGCGCGCGCAGGTTCACGCGGCCGTCCTCGCCCGCCGGCAGGACGAGCGCCTCCGCGCCGGCCGCCGCGACGGCCGCGCGCCACGCTTCGGGCGAAGCAGCGGTGGTCGCGATCAGCGTGGAGGCGCCGGGCGCGAGCACCTTCGCATCGAGCGGGGTGCGCCCGCGCGAGTCGGCGACGACGCGCAGGGGCTGACGCTCCGCCGGTACGCCGTCGGGCCGCGCCGTGAGCTGCGGATCATCGAGCAGGACGTTGTTGACGCCGCAGAGGATCGCGTCGACGCGCGTGCGAAACGCGTGCGCCCACGCGCGCGCCTCCTCGCCCGCCACCCAGCGCGAGTCGCCACTCGCCGCGGCGATCTGGCCGTCGAGTGTGGCCGCGAACTTCGCGACGACGAACGGCAGGCCGCTCGTGCGGTGCTTGAAGTACGCCTCCATCGACCGCCGCGCCTCGCGCTCGCCATCGCCGGTCTCGACGCCGATGCCGGCCGCGCGCAGCTTCGCGATGCCCTCGCCCGCGACCTTCCGGTCGGGGTCGCCCACGGCGACGCGGACCGAGGCGACGCCGGCCGCGATGAGCGCGTCGGCGCAGGGAGGCGTGCGCCCGTGGTGGCTGCAGGGCTCGAGCGTGACGTAGGCCGTGGCGCCGCGCGCCGCGTCGCCGGCCGCGCGCAGGGCGATCACCTCCGCGTGCGCATCTCCGGGCGGGCGCGTGGCGCCTTCACCGACGATGGCGCCGTCGCGGACGATCACGCAGCCGACGTTCGGGTTGGGGCTCGTCGTGCCGAGCACGGAGTCGCCCAGCTCGACCGCGCGCCGCATGTGGTCCGAAATCATCGTGCGAGCAGGATATCGGGTTGGGAGCCGGTCGCAGGCCGTGGGGCGGTGGGCGCGGTCGCGAGCCGGTGGGCGATGGTTGCTGGTTGCCGCTATGCGTCAGAGGCCCCAGCCCAGGCGCCAGGCGAGGGGCGTCTCGAACCCCGCGAGCGTGGCGTAGAGGCTCCATTCGCCGAGGTGTATCGCGTCGTGCTGCACGATGACGTACGTGAACTCGAACAGCGGAAACGCGCGGTTGATGAAGTCGACCTGCGCGCCCGGGTCCTCCGCCGCGTCCAGCACCGCCTCGAGGATCTCGCCATCGGTCTCCGTCAGGGCGCGTGAGAGCGCCGCCCGCGAGAGGTCGCCGGCGTAGTGCGCGCGCTTGCGTGCCATGTCGACGCGGCGGTTGCGGATGCCGTCCGCGTACACGCGCCGCACGCGGACGATATGGCGAAGCTGCATCGCGAATGGCGCGAAGCGCGGGTGCGGCGAGAACATCCAGTGCTCGTCGGGCACGGCATCGACGAATTGCGTGACCATCTCGGTGATGTGCGCCCAGTGGCGCTCGAAGCCGGTGCCTGTCGCGATCATCGGCCCTCCTGTTCTTATGCGGGACGCGATCGTACGCGAGACCCACTGACAGCGTCATGGCAGCAATGTGCGCGGGTGGGGGAGACCTCACGGCCGCCTGCGGGCGCGCCCCTCGTGCCTCAGGGGCGGGAGACGATCAGGCTCGCGTTGTGGCCGAGGCCGAAGGCGTTGACGAGCGCGCGCGAGCCGTGGAGGCGGCGCACGTCCTCGGTCACGATCTCGAGGCCGCCGCAGTCCGGATCCTGCTCGGTGAGGTTGAGCGTCGGCGGGATGAGGCCCGACTGCACGCAGAAGATCGCCGCGACCGCGGAGAATGCGCCGGCGGCGCCGAGCGTGTGGCCCAGCGCGCCGCGGATCGAGGTCACCCAGAGCCGGTCGCGGTTGGGGCCCCAGACGCGCGCGATCGCCTGGCCCTCGATGGCGTCGAGCGGGCCGCCGGATGCGGACCCGAAGATCACGTCGACCTCGCCTTGCAGCACGACGTCCCACTTCAGGAGCGCCGCCTGCATCGCGCGTCCGGCGTCGGCAGGGTTCGCCGCGGCGCGGGCGACGGGCGCGCGATTGAACGTCGCGCCGTAGCCGTCGACGTACGCGAGGATCGTCGCCGCGCGGCGGACCGCAACCTCCTCGTCCTCGAGGACGAGCATCGCCGCCCCCTCACTCAACGCGAAGCCGTCGCGTGCGGCGTCGTAGGGCCGGGCGGCGCGCGACGGGTCATCATTGCGGGCGGTGAGCATCGGCGCGTAGTGCTCGAACCACGCGCGCTCGATCGGCGCATCGACGCCGCCGGCGACCGCGAAGCTGCAGTCCTCGCGGCGGATCCACTCGCAGGCCTCGCCGATCGCCATCAGCCCGCCGGCGGCGCCGGCGCTGAACTGCGCGACGGGCCCGCCGGCGCCCACCGTGCGCGCGAGCGTCGCCGCCGTCGCGACGGAGCCTCGCTCCGGCAACTCGCTGCCGAGCGCGACGCCGAGCGCCTGCACGGTCTCGGCCGTGATCGGCAGCTCGCTCTGGACGAGCGCCTGGATCGCGGCGTCGGCGGCAAAGAGCGCGCGCCGGTCCATCATCGCCGCCGCCGCGGGGTCGATGTCCTCGCGCGGCGCGTACTCGCGCACCTCGCCGGCGATGCGGCAGCGCAGGCCCGCCGCGTCGAACGCGGTGACGGGCGCGATGCCGCTGCGGCCGGCGCCGAGCGCGGACCAGAACGTCGCGCCGTCGCGCCCGAGCGGCGACACGACGCCGATGCCGGTCACGCACACGCGCTTGTCAGCCATGCGCAGCAAGGTAACGGGTGCCGGGTGCGGGCGCGAACCGGAGTGCCCTCACCCGCGGCTTCAAATCCCTTCGATGCCGGATGTTTCCGCCGCCGGCACGCGGGCGGGCTCGACGCTCCAACATCCAGCATCTAACATCCAACATCGGCGCGCGATGGCGCCCGCCGCCGTGAGCGCACCCTGCCGGTGACCCGATATGCCGAAGTTGATCGACTTCCACGTCCACCCGCCGGGGCCCGCCGGCCTCTCGACCGAGGAGCAGGCGCAGATGGCCGCGTACTTCCGCGGCGGCCCGCCGCCTGCCTCCACCGAGGAGATGGCGGACTACTACCAGCAGCTCGACATGATGGGCGTCATCTTCGCCATCGACAGCGAGACCGCGACCGGTCGCGCACCCGTCCCCAACGACTACATCGCCGATTGCGTGCGCCGCTGGCCGGAGACCTTCATCGGCTTCGGCACCGTCGACCCGTGGAAGGGCAAGGTGGCCGTGCGCGAGGCGGAGCGCGTGCGCGACCTCGGCCTGCGCGGGCTGAAGTTCCACCCCTCGACGCAGGAGTTCTACCCGAACGACGCGCGCTTCTACCCGCTGTGGTCGAAGGCGCAGGAGCTGGGCCTCATCGTGCTGTTCCACTCGGGCACCACCGGCGTCGGCGCCGGCCGGCCGGGCGGCGGCGGCATCAAGCTCGGCTACGCGCGCCCCATCCCGTACATGGACGATGTCGCCGCCGACTTCCCGGACCTGCGCATCGTCATGGCGCACCCGTCCTGGCCGTGGCAGGAGGAGCAGCTCGCGATGCTCGTGCACAAGCCGAACGTCTACATGGACCTCTCCGGTTGGTCGCCGAAGTACTTCTCGCCGTCATTGATCACCTACGCGAACCACATGGTGCCGGACCGCGTGCTCTTCGGCTCGGACTACCCCGCGATCACGCCGGAGCGCTGGCTGCGCGACTTCGAAGCAGCCGGCTTCACCGAAGAGGTCCGCCCGAAGATCCTGCGCGAGAACGCCGCGCGCCTGCTGGGCCTGTAACGACGAGAGCTCGGCGCCCGGGACGTCCGCGGCGTCTCCAACATCGAACATCGAGCAATCAGCATCGCGCCGTACCGATGCCCAAAAGAAAAACGCGCGCCGGAGCGCGCGCATCGGATCACCCCGCCGCGCGCCTACGGCACCAGCGCCCAGCTCTTCGGCAACCGGTAGCTGAACACGCTCTCGGTCAGCCGCTCGCCGTCCCACACGCGCCCCCGCCCGGTCCGCGTGATCTCCTGGTACGCGTTCTGGATCTGCACGATGCGCCGATCGATGAGGTTGATCACGACCGCGCCCGCCTTCACCGGCCGCAGGCTCGCCTCGCGCGTCAGGTCGTCGACGATGCGAAACAGCGGCGTCTCCTCCGGCCGCGCCTGCGCGAGCGCGCCGTGCACCGCCTCGTAGTGCCCGGGCACGTTGCGTTCGTCGAACATCGCGAGCCCGTTCTCGATGCGTTCGCGCAAGCCCCGGTAGAAGGGCTCCGTCCGCTCGATGAGGTCGCCCAGCGTCTTCGGGTCCGTCGCGCACGCCTTCAGCAGCGCCGGCAGCGCTTCGCCATGGGCGACGAAACTGACCCCGCCGCTGGGGTCGATGATGGTGAGTCGGATCAGGTTCATGGGGATACCGCAATTGCCGCGCGGGTACTCCGAGGTTACCATTGC
Organism: Dehalococcoidia bacterium; assembly: GCA_035650575.1. GTDB lineage: Bacteria > Chloroflexota > Dehalococcoidia > DSTF01 > JACRBR01 > DASRHM01. Next base: position 13,904 of record DASRHM010000067.1, read on the forward strand.
CCTTGATCCCCTGTCAAAACGACAGCCTCGCATCGGTCATTCTCATGCTCCCCTGCCGCCGTTTCCTCGCCCTGGCGGCGAGCGCCGCAACCATCGCGCTGGTCGCGCTCGCGCCGGCGTGCAGCAAGTCCTCGAACTCGCGCCCGACGCCCTCCGCACGGACCGCGGACGGCACACCCGCGCCGACGCCGACGCCAAAGCCGCCGCCCGCGGACCCCAAGCTCGCGGACAGGCTGCGCGCCGAAGGCGACTACGAGCGCGCGATCGAGGTTTACGCCGCCGTCGCCGCGGACCGGCAGGGAGACGGGCGGCAGCAGGCGCTCCTCTCGCAGGCCGAGCTGCTCACGCGCACCGCCCGTCCGGCCGATGCGCGCCCCGTGCTCGAGGAGTACCTGCAGGGCGCCGGCGCCGCGGCCGACGGCAGCAGCGCCCAGTACATGCTCGCCTCCACGCTCGATGACCTCGGCGACGCGCAGGGCGCGCTCGACGCGTACGAGCGCTATATCGCGGCGGGCGGCGCGGCGGCGGACTTCGCCCGCGTCGAGCGAGCCAAGATGCTCGCGAAGCTCAACCGCCCGGCCGATGCCGAGCAGGCGGCAGCCGAGGTGCTCGCGAGTGGGCTCGCCGACGAGTTCAAGCAGTCGTTCGTGTTCAGCATGGCGACCGCGTTCGAGCGCGCTGGCGCGGACCAGGACGCGCTCGCCTGGTACGCGCGCGTCATCCAGGACCCGAACGGCGACGTCGCGAGCGCGCTAGCCCGCACGGGCGCGATCAAGAAGCGGCTCGGCGACGCGTCGTGGAGCGCGGACTACCTGCGCGTGGTGACGGACTACCCCTCGAGCGGGCCGGCGGCGGACCTGCTCGACGAGCTGGACCAGGCGGCCGTCCCCGTGCGCGACGAGGCGCGCGGCGTCGTGCTCTATCGCGCCGGACGCAACGACGACGCGCGCGCGGCGCTCCAGCGCGCCGTCGCCGCCGGCGACGACCCGGGCGAGGCGCTGTTCTACTTCGCCGCGCTCGACGAGCGGGCGCAGGACTTCGACTCGGCGATCCAGCGCTACGGGCAGTCGCAGCAGACCGACCCGGCATCGCCCGTCGCCGCCGATGCGCTGTGGTGGCGCGGCTGGCTGCTCGAGCGCCAGCAGCGCTGGCAGGACGCCGGCGCGGCGTACGGCGCACTCGCGGAGCAGTACCCGTCGTCGTCGCGCGCAGCCGATGCGCGGTTCCGCGCGGTCCTCGTGCGCGACCGCTCGGGCGACCGCGCGGGCGCCGCGGCGGCGTGGCTCGCACTCGCGCAGCAGAGCAGCGCCGACGACGCCACCCGCGCGCGCTACTTCGCGGGCCGAGCGCAGTTGAGCTTCGACGCTGCCGCCGGGCGCGCGACGCTGCAGTCGCTCATCGATGAGCAGCCAGTGAGCTTCTACGGCCTGCGCGCGCAGGTGCTGCTCGGCAAGAACGACGACCGGACGCACGACCCGAAGCTCGAGGACGAGCACACCGACTGGAAGCCGATCGCGTCGTACGTGCAGGAGCAGACGGGCACCGACCCGGAGGCCGCGCCCGCCGCGGCGCTCCAGGACCCACGCTGGGCGCTCGGGGCGGAGCTGGCGGCCGTGCAGCTCCCGTCGCAGTCGGACAGCATCTACCGCGACATCATCTTCGACCATCGCGAGGATCCGGTTGCGCTCTACGCGATCGCGAAGCGATTCGACGACGAGGGACGCGTGGGCCTCGCCGCGCGCGCCGCGACGCGCCTCATCGGCGCGCTCCCGCCGCACGCGCCCGACCCGCCGGAAGCGCTGCTGCGCGTCGCCTACCCTGCGGCCTTCCCGGACCTCGTGAACGACGCAGCGAAGGCGCAGAAGGTCCCGCCGCTGCTGCTGCTCGCGCTCGTGCGGCAGGAGAGCTTCTTCGACCCGGACGCGGGCTCGACGGCGGGCGCGCTCGGCCTCACGCAGGTCGTGCCCTCGACCGGCGAGACGATCGCGCAGCGCCTGGGCCGCGCGCCCTTCGCCGCGACCGACCTCTACCGCCCGAAGGTCAGCCTCGACTTCGGCGCGAACGAGCTGGCGCAGCAGCTCGCGTCGTTCGGCGATGACCCGTATCGCGCGCTCGCCGCGTACAACGGCGGCCCCGGCGCCGCTGCGAATGCGCAGAAGACCGCCGGCGACGATGACGACCTGTTCGTCGAAGACCTGGAGTTCGGCGAGACGCGCAGCTACGTGCAGCTCGTGATGGAGAACTACGCCCGCTACCGCGCGCTGTACGAGGGGATCGACGCGCCGTCGCTGCCGCAGTAGGGGCGCCGGGCGGGTGTTCCATAGAGTGCGCTCAGGCCGCGCAAATCAAATGCACCGTGCGCGATGCCCCGCGGCGCGCACACACTGTGCCCGTCCATGTCATCTGTGTTCCACGCGCCGATCTGCGCGATCCGCGGACGGGCCTACAGCGCGTACGCGACGGGCGCGCGATCCACGAAGCCGACCGCCTGCTCGTACCCCGCGCGGCGCGCCCACGATG